>JAGVPR010000123.1 GCA_020052115.1 Candidatus Eiseniibacteriota bacterium | reverse complement strand
GCATCGCGCTTTCCGGGAATCGGGCCTCCGGCGCCGGGCCTCCCCTGCCGGTCCAGCTCGTGGCCTGGATCGGCGCCCTGCTGCTTCTCCGCGCGCTGATCGGGCTCACGCTCTGGGAGCGGCCATTCCGGCGCCGGACGTGGATCGCGGCGGCGGGCTTCGCCCTCGTGCTCTTCCTCAGCCGCAATCCCGGCACCGGCGTGCCCGCGATCGCGCTCCTCGCCATCCCCTGGCTCTGGTCGCTGAGGTGGAGCGTGGCGCTGGGCGGCGGGCATCTTGCCCTCCTCAGCGTCGGGACTCTCTTGTCCGTCGCCCTCGCCACGATCTCGTACGGACCCGGCGCGGGGGATTGGCCGCGGTCGGGGCTATCCGGCATCGCAAGCCTGCATCTCGTCGCCTCCGTGCTCGCCGGGTACTATGCGATCATCGCGCTGCCCCGGCTCGCCTGGCGCGTTCAGTTCTCGATCCGCCGCATCGCGTGGAGGCTCGTCGCCTCGCACCTTCTCGCGGGTCTGGTTCCGGGAATCCTCTCGACCTTGTTCCTGCTCCTGGCCGGCGCGTTCTACCTCTCAACCTACCGCGGCATGGTCGCGGAACGCGCGCTGCGGGGTCTTTCGCAAAACGCCGAGCAGCTTCTCGCGCGGGGCTTCGTGTCCGGCGGGGATCCGCCGGCGGCGCCATTCGGAGAAGAGACGCCCGGGCAGGTGATCGTTCTCCGCGACGGCGGCGCTTCGGTGCGCGTTCTCGGAGGCGGTCTGTCGTGCGATCCGGATTCGCTGCTCGCGCAGCGGCAGACGACGCGCGACGCGCCTCTGCTGTGGGATGGACAGCGGCTTTTCCTCAGAGCGCGGGTGGACACCCTGCAAGGCGGGCGGCGGCTCGTGGCAGAAGCGCTCGCCCCGGTGGATTCCTTGCGAATGGTCGCCCTGAGCCGCGTGCTCGGGGTCCCCGTGCGCTTGAATCCGCACGCTCGGGTGGTGCGGACCGCGACGAGCATGCAAATCGGCGGCGACGAGGACTCCACCGGCGTCACGATCGGTCCGAGACGGCCGGGCGGCACGCACATTCCCGGCGGCGCGCTCATTCCGTGCTTGATATCGAAGAGCGACGGCTGGAGCATGCAGGTCGTTCCGGTCGTGTCCTCCGCCTCGCCCGGCGAGATGCTCGCCTCGCTCTTCTCCTCCGCGCGTGAGAACCCGCTGGCGACCGTGGTCCTCGGCGTGCTCGGGATCCTCGCCTTCCTGATTCTCGGCGCCATCTGGATCACAATCGGCATGGTCGCCGGAATGGGCCGTTCGATCGCGAAGACGGTCCGCGCACTGACCGATGCCACGCGCGCATTGCGCGAGGGGAGACTCGAGCACCGCATCCCGATCGAGGGGCAGGACGAGCTGTGGAGCGTGGCCGGCTCGTTCAACGAGATGGCCGACGGCCTCGAGAGGATGCGGGTCGTGGAGCTCGAGCGGGAACGCCTCGAGCAGGAACTGAAGCTCGCGCGCGACATCCAGACCCGGCTGCTTCCGCCCGGGCCGCCCGAGATCCTCGGACTCGATCTCGCGGGCCTGAGCAGGCCCGCGCGGCACGTCGGAGGCGACTACTTCGACTACCTCGCGCTCGACGGCGGAGCGATCGCCATCGTGATCGCCGACGTCTCGGGCAAGGGGGTTCCGGCCGCGCTGCTCATGTCGAGCTTCCGCGCCTCGCTGAGGAGCGAGGACATCGGGGCGCTGGGACCGGCAAGGGTCCTCACGCACCTGAACCGCTTCATCTGCGCGAGCGTCGACCCGGGCAAGTTCATCACGGCCTTCCTCGCGATCATCGAACCCGCGACCGGCCGCGTGCGCTATGCGTGCGCGGGGCACGATCCTCCCATCCTCATGGGCCGCGACGGTACGGTGCGCGAGCTCGCAGAGGGCGGGCTGGTACTGGGCTTGTTCCCCGACACAGCCTACGAGGAGGCGGTCGTGGATCTTCCCGTCGGGGCGACGCTGGCGCTCTACACCGATGGGGTCACGGAGGCCCAGAACCCGGCCGAGGAGTTCTTTGGCCGCGAGCGGCTCGTCGAGACTCTCTTGGGCGCCCGCGCCGAGAGCTGCTCCGGTATCCTCGAACGGATCGTCGACGACATCGAGCGCTTCGCCGACAAGGCGCCGCAGTACGACGACATCACGCTGGTCCTCGCGCGGCGCCCCTGAAGGCTACGAGCGGTTCGCACCGTGTGCTAGATTCGCCGGTGGCGCGTTCGAGGCGATCTCTCGGAGGAGGAAGAAACCGTGACCCAGACCCGGACTCTCAAGAAGCTCCAGCGCTCCTGGCAGCGCCAGCTGGAGCGGCTCCTCAAGGAGGCCTACCAGGAGGGCCGCGAGGCGGGGCTCGCTCGCGCGCACGGCCTGGGCCGGCGCGGGCGGACGATCCGCGCGGATACGAAGGTCGAAGGGCTCATCCGCCTGATCGAGCAGCACTTCTCGCTGGACCGATACTCCTTCGAAGTACGCATCGTCCACGGCAGATCGGGGCGGCGTCTCCCGTCGGAAGATCTGCTCGGGAAATACAGGCTCACGGAGGACTGACGAGGCGTCAGGCGCGATGCCGGCGCTTCGCCTCGAGCCGCTCCGCGAGCAGACCGTACCAGGCTTCGAGCCCGTCGCCGGTCCGGGCGGAGGTCACGAGCAGGGGCGCGCCGGGATTGAGCGTCTCGATCTGTCCGCGCACGACATCCATGTCGAAGCTCACGTGGGGCCCGAGGTCGGCCTTCGTGATCACGACCGCTCCGGCGCGGGCGAAGATCGCCGGGTACTTGAAGGGTTTGTCGTCTCCCTCTGCCGTCGAGAGCAAGGCGATCTTGAAGTCCTCTCCGAGATCGTAGGACGTGGGGCAGATCAGATTCCCGACGTTCTCGATGAAGAGAATGTCGAGCGCCGGAAAAGCGGCATCCTCCAGCCCGCGCGCGACGAGGCGCGCGTCGAGATGGCAGGAGCCCCCGGTCAGGATCTGATAGGCGCGGAGCCCGCGCGCGCGAAGCCGCTCGGCGTCCCGCTCCGTCTCGATGTCCCCTTCGAGAGCCGCCATCGCGTAGCGTCCGGCGAGATCGCGCGCCGTGGCTTCGAGCAGCGCGGTCTTGCCCGATCCCGGCGACGAGATCATGTTCACGACGAGCGTGCCGCCGGTTTTGAACGAGGCTCGAAGCGCCGCGGCTTGCCTGTCGTTGTCTTCCAGGATCCGCCGCCGAACATCAAGCGTACGGCTCATGAAGTCTCCTCCGGCCCATGCTCTCGCGGTTCGAAGGACACCTCGAGAACGTCGAGCTCGTCGCCGCCGTCAATCCTGAGCGGCTGCCAGCAATCCGGGCAAAGGCGCAGCCATCGCGTTTCGGGACGCGGCTTGACCTGGCCGCACTGCGGGCAGAACTGACGCGCCGGCCGCCATTCGACCTCGAGCGCGCAGCCCGCGTCCGGGCCGCCCGCGACGAGCGCCTCCCAAGCGAAGCGGAGGCACTCCGGTTCGACGGCCGACAGCTCGCCGACCGCGATCTTCACGGACTGGAGCCGCCCCGATCCACTTCGGTCCACAGCGGTCCGGCAGCTCTCGTAGATTTCTGTGGCGATACCGAGCTCGTGCACGATCCGCTCCCCGCCGCCGTCGTCCCTTGCGAAACCGCCATCCAAATGAGCGTAGCATTTCGGGCGCCAAAGCTGGAAATCGATCTCCCCGCGGACTCCCGCGGTTGCCTCTGAGCGCGCGATCGGCGACAATGCGCGCGACGGGCACGGCGTCCGCTTCGACGCCTCGTCCATCCACGAACCATGGACCTTTCGATCGCGACAAGCGCCGCCGGACTGGCGCCGCTGCTGGCCGCACGCCTGCAGATGGCGTTCACGCTCGGATTTCATATCATCCTGGCATGTCTGGGAGTCGGTCTTCCCCTGCTCCTCGTCTTCGCCGAATGGCGCTTTCTGCGCACGGGCGACGAGCTGTACCGCACGCTGGCGCGCCGGTGGTCGCGCGCTTTCGCCGTGCTCTTCGCCGTCGGCGCCGTCTCGGGCACGGTTCTGTCCTTCGAGATGGGCCTGCTCTGGCCGCGATTCATGGGCACCTTCGGCTCGATCATCGGGCTCCCATTCACTCTCGAGGGGTTTGCGTTCTTCCTCGAGGGGATCTTCGTCGGCATCTACCTCTACTCGTGGAACCGCCTTTCGCCGCGGGCGCACTGGGCCTCTTCGATTCCGATCGCGCTTGCGGGCGCGATGAGCGCTTGGTTCGTCGTCACGGCGAACGCTTGGATGAACACGCCCCAGGGATTTCGCCTGGTGGAGGGCGTCGTCGTGGACGCCCAACCGCTTCGCGCGATGCTGAACCGCGCGGCGGGGTCGCAGTCGGCGCACATGCTGGCGGCCGCCTACCTTGTGAGCGGGAGTCTCATCGCCTCCGTCTACGCCTTCGAGAGACTTCGCGGACGCGACACCGCGTACCACAGGAAGGCGATGGCGCTCGGACTCGCGATGGCCGCCGTGACCGCGCCGCTTCAGTTCATCGCGGGCGACTGGGCGGCCCGCGTTGTCGCAGAGACGCAGCCGATGAAGCTCGCGGCGATGGAGGGCCAATTCCGCACCGAAGCGCGAGCTCCGCTCCGGATCGGCGGCATCCCGGACGAGGAAGCGGAACGCACCCGTTTTGCGATCGAGATCCCCGGCGGCCTCTCATGGCTCGCCTACCGCAGCACCGACGCCGTCGTGCGCGGGCTCGAGGATGTGCCGCGCGCCGACCGACCGCCCGTGGCCGTCACTCACATGGCGTTCCAGATCATGGTGGCGCTCGGGAGCGCGTTCGCGGCGCTCGCGGCATGGGCGGCCTTCTCCCTCATCAGACGCCGGCGCCTGCCGGATGGACGCCTCTTTCTCCTCGCGGTCGTTGCGTCAGGCCCGCTTTCGGTCATCGCCATGGAGAGCGGATGGGTCGTCACCGAAGTCGGACGACAGCCGTGGATCGTCCAGGGAGTCATGCGGACATCGGAGGCGGTGACCGCGGCCCCGGGCGTGCGATGGCTGCTCGCGGCGACGATTGCCGTGTACGCGATCCTCGCCGCCGGAACGATCCTCGTGCTCCGGCTCCTCTCACGCTCTCCGCTCTCGCCGGCCATGACGCCGCCCGGCCGGCCGCCGCGGGACCGTCAAACTGATTCCAGAGGATCGGACCATGCCGGCTGAGATGGCGATCGCGGGCATCATCCTCATGTCCGTGACGGCGTACGCTCTTCTTGCAGGCGCCGATTTCGGGGCCGGTATCTGGGAGTTCAACACCGCGCTGCGAGCGCCCCGGCGCGAGCGCGAGCTTCTATACCATGCGATCGGCCCGGTGTGGGAGGCGAACCACGTCTGGCTCATCTTCGTGCTCGTGGGGCTCTGGACGGCGTTCCCGCCGGCATACGCCGCGATCTCGCAGGCTCTCTGGGTCCCGCTCCTTCTCGCTCTGGTGGGGATCGTCTTCCGCGGCGTCGGATTCGCGTTCCGATCCTACGCGGCGGGCGCGGTAAGACAGCAGGAGATCTGGAGCGCCGTGTTCGCATTGGCCTCGATCGCTGCGCCGTTCTTTCTCGGCGCTTCGGCCGGCGCGGTGGCCTCGGGGCGGCTCGCGGTGGATGCTCGCGGCGCCTTCGACGGGAACTTCGTGACCGGTTGGATCCTCCCCCTGTCGCTCTTCGGCGCCGTCTTCGGCGTCGGCATCTGCGCCTACCTGGCCGGCGTGTATCTCACTCGCGAGGCCCTCCTCGAAGGAGACCGTGATCTGGCGGAGACCTGGCGGAGGCGTTCGCTCGCGACCGGCGCCTGGATGGGGATGCTGGCCGTGCTCGGGCTCGCGCTCGTTTCCGCGGATGCGCCTGAGCTGTGGCGCGGATTGCGGGAGCGCGCGTGGCCGTTCGTCGCACTCTCGGTCGCCTGCGGGATCGGATCGCTGACGGCGGTCCTCCTTCGCCGTTACACCGCGGCCGCGTTCGGCGCCGGCGGAGCCGCCGCCTCGGTCATCTGGGGTTGGGGCGTGGCGCAGTACCCCGCACTGATCCCGCCGGCTCTGACCGTTGCGAATGCGAAAGCGCCGGCAGCCGTCCTGCACGCGATGCTCTGGGTGATCGCCGCGGGAGCCGTGGTGCTCGTTCCCTCGCTCGCCCTCCTCTTCCGTCTCTTCAAGGGACGGCGTCCGTCGGGCTCCGGCGTCTCCCCATCTGTACGATCCCCCGACCCGTCCGTCCGTCCACCAGGACGCGAAGTGGATCGTCCGACCGCGCGAGGCGCACGTACTCCCCTTCAGCAGCCGGGACCATCCGCTCCAGGGCCTCCCAGCGAAGGAGATCCCCCGCGGGCTCACGCACCGTGAAGTAGGGCACCTGACGGCTCGTTATATTGTGGAAGAAATGCGATCCCTGACTCGGATCGGCGGAGAAACCGGGAAACGACGCCTCCACTATGACGCGCGCGCCGCAGATCTCGCTCCAGGCGACGGGGATCCCGAGCCACGGATCGGACGACCCCCACCGGCCAAAACCGACAAGAAGGTAGGGCCGGCCGGCGTCGAGGAGCGTCCGGTTCATCTTCTCGACCTCGCGAGCGATCGCGCGCGTCGCCGCGGAATCGAACCGGTCGCGGCGCACGAAGACGACGTCGCGCACGCCCTCGATGATCCCGTTCCCGAGCACGGCGCCCGAGGCGATGAGCGTTCGTGGATCGCGAAGCTCTTCGTCGGCGATCGAGACGGCTTCACGCGAGACGACGAGCGGCCGGAGCTGGAGAAAGCCGAATCGCGCCGGAAGCGCGCGCTCGCGGTCGAGCGTCATCGCGAATTCCATCTCGACCTCCGCCCCGGCGGCCTCGCGCGAGAGGGCGAGAAGATCCTTTACCAGATCGTTGAGCGGGAGGACTCCGCCCGAGAGCAGCGAAGCAAATGTGACCATGCGGGGCCCCGAGGCCGACAGTCCAGGGGACACCCGATCCGACTCGGGATCATAGGTCGAGGCGATGAAGCGCAGCACGCCGTCATCCTCGGCTTGCTGCAGGTCCGCTTCGACGAGGTACTCGGTCTCGGCAATCGGATCGTATGCCGGCGGCCGGCCCATGTTCACCGCCCAGAAGGTGGTCTGCGACTGATCGAGCTGGGCGCCCACCGAGCCGAAGGGAGGGTTCGCCCGGGGATACGCCGGCGAATAGGACCAACTCGATCCCCCGTCAACGATCGTTTTCCCGAGCCCGAGCGCCAAGTTCACCACGCCGTCATCGGGGCGCGCATGTCCCATCGGATAGTAGTTGAACGAACGGGCCACGCCCGAGACCGCGGGGTAGAAACGGCCTCCGCGGCGCTCCCCCACCACCTCCTGCACGATCACGGCCATCTTCTCATCGGCGGCATCGCGGCCGACCGATCGCGCATACGCCTTCGCGCCGGAGAAGAAGGTCGAGGAATACACGAACTTGATCGCCTCCAGGAGCTTTCGGAAGCGGACCGCCGGATCGGGCTCGTTGTTCGGGATCATCTTCGTCCCGTACACGCCGGCGCAGGGCTCGAACAAGGCGTCTTCGAGAAGGCTCGAGGAGCGCACCGCCAGCGGCTGCCTCGCCGACTCGACGAGCGCGCGCAGGTCGCCCACGTGGGCGGCCGGCAGGTCGGCGCTCTGAAAAGCGTGTGCGATGCGCCGGTCCGGCTCGCCGGAGAGCGCGATCGCTCGCAGCCGGTTCTCTTCGAGGAACGCGTCGAACACATCGGTTGCGAGCACGGTGAGGGTCGGGATCGTGACGGAGACGCCTTCGTATCGCGCGACGCCGGGATGGGCGCCGAGGAACTGCTTGACGAACGCGAGGCCTTGGGCCTTCCCGCCGATCTCGCCGCCGCCGATCAGCGTGAAATCGTCCGAGGAATCGAAGAAGCGCCGGTCGTAACGAGGAAACCCGACCTCCGACACTGCGAACTCCTCCATCGCCACGCAGGAGCGCAGGCCACCCGAAACGGCGCATCGCGGCTCGATCGGCGCGCGGGCTTTCCCGGTGTCGCCGGAGCCCTCCGATTCAGATTCAGCGCCCGCGCTCGAAAACCCAGTAGGTGGTGTCGTCCCAACCGGAGCCGCGCGGCAGGAAGCCGCGCTTCAAGAGCTTCAGATCGGGGAAGAGCTCCATGTAACGACGGCCGAAATCCTGCTTGAAGAGAGCCGCTCGCTCTCCGCGATACGGTACCTCGGTCAACTCGTCAGCGTGATACTCGCCGGCGAGGACATATCGTCTCGAGCAGCGCACGATCTCGGACATGACATCGGGGAGGGTTTCGAGAGGCTGGTGGATGAGGACGCCCATCGTGAAGACAAGATCGAAGAACCGGTCGCGAAACGGAAGCTCGCGCGCGGGCGACCACACGGCATTCACCGCGGGGTGTGAAGTGCGCAGAGTCGAGAGGGCGCGTTCGTTGAGATCCACGCCGTAGACGTCGCGGGGCTCGACCAGCGTCGTGATCCAGCGCAGATTCGCGCCCAGATTGCATCCCACCTCGAGCACGTTCCGGCACCGGTACTCGTCCAGGATCCCCTTCCAGAACGGAAGCCGACCTTCGGAGGCGGCCGCATTCCGCTCCGTGTACTCATCACCGAAAGAACCCTGCCAGAGCGCCTCGAGCCTTCTCGCCTCCGCGTCGTCGCGCGGAGCGTTCGGAACACTCATCGTCCCCTCTCCCTTTCCGCCGTCGCAAAGGCGGGGAACCCCGCAGAATGCCGGCCCGCTTCACGCTACCAGCGGATCCGGGAGCGCGTCAAGGAAGCGGACCGCCGAGGCCGGACCTCCCGTCGCCGGCCATCCGTGCCGCGGCCGCGCGATTGACCCGGGCCGCGCGGCCCCGTTATTCTCTGATCCTGCATTCGTTCACGGATCGCATCCGCCACCCGCACTCAAGGGGATTCCGAGATGACGCCGGTGACATGGTTCGAAGAACTGGAATCACTCCTCCCCGGCCGGGCTGTGCGCGACGAGGCGTCGCTCGCCGAAGCGAGCAGCGACTTCGGCCGCATGATCGCCCGCCGTCCCGCGGTCGTCGTCCGCCCGCAGAGCGCCGAGGAGATCGCCCGCGTCGTCGCGTTCGCTCGCGAGCGCAAGATCGCCGTCTCCTCTCGCGGCCAGGCCCACACGCAGAGCGGCCAGACGCTCAACGACGGGGGCATCGTGCTCTCGACCGCGTCGCTCTCACGGAAGATCTCCATTGACAAGGCCCGGCGAACGGCGCGCTGCGACGGCGGAGTGCTGTGGCGCGATCTCGTCACGGCCGCGCTCGCAGAAGGGTTGATCCCCCCCGTGCTCACGAACAACCTGGGCGTCTCGATCGGAGGCACGCTGTCCATCGCGGGCCTGGGAATCTCCTCGTTCCGGCACGGCGCACAGACCGACAACGCGCTCGAGCTCACCGTGGTCACCGGCTCCGGAGAAATCGTGACCTGCTCGCGCGAGCGAAACCGCGATCTGTTCGACGCCGTTCGTTCGGGTCTCGGGCAGTTCGGGATCATCGCCGAGGCGGAACTGGCGCTGCGAGAGGCGAAATCGTCCACGCGAACCTATTTCCTTCTGTACGACGATCTCGCCAAGTTGATGCAGGACACGCGCTCCTTGATGGCGAGCGATCGTTTCGACTACCTCGAGTCGTGGTGCGTCCCGTGCCCCCAGGGCTTTCGGAGAATGGGCGGCGAGCCGACGGCGTTCGCGGAGTGGTTCTTCCCGCTGCACGCGACGATCGAATACGGGTCGGAGGCGCCTCCGGACGACACGCGCGCCCTCTCCGGCCTTTCTTACTACAAGCACGTGCACACCGAAGAACGGCCGCTCTTCGAGTTCGCCGCTCGACTCGAGCCGCTCTTCTGGCTGTGGAAGCGCGGGGGCTACTGGGCGAATGCGCACCCCTGGATGGAGACCATCCTCCCGTGGGACGGCGCTGCGGCGTACATCAGCCAGGTGCTCGCCCATTACCCGCCCCACGCCCTCGGCGGCGGGCATGTCCTCCTCTGGCCATCCCGAGGCACGACCTCGCAGACCCCTCTGTTCATGCGCCCCGCCAGCGAGTTCGTGATGGGCTTCGGCATTCTGCCCGGCCTTCCGAAAGAGTTCGTGCCGGCGGCGGCGCCGCTCCTCGACCGCGCGAGCGATCTCGGCTTCACCGTGGGAGGAAAGCGTTACCTCTCGGGCCTCGTGCATTTCGACGAAGGGCGGTGGAAAGCGCACTTCGGCGAGCAATGGCCCAAACTGCACGATCTCAAGCGACGATACGATCCCGACGGCATCCTGAATCCCGGCGTCCTTCCTGTCTGACGCGGCGCGGCGGCTCAAGCAGAGGATCGTTCCGGCCGACCTTCGTCTCAAGGGACTGCGGCGCGCCGCGTCCGCGCGAATGCGACGGAGCGGCCGCTGCGACACCGGGAGGCTGCCGTGCGGACGGTTCGCTGCAATGTGTGCCTGGACCGCTTCGAAGTGCCGGGCCACCACACAGCCGAAGAAAAACACCTGATCCGTCTTGTCACCCAGGACTTCATCTCGGGCAACGGCACGGGTGCGCACCTCTGCCCGGAGTGCATCGCGTACTTCGCCTCGGCGCTGAAGTCGCCGGCCGTGACGGCTGGGCGCCGAAACTCTAAGCGACCGCTCCGGCGGGCCGCCGCCCAGCCGGCCTGAACCGCGGTTGCGCACCGGAGGCGATGGCGTCTAGAATCGGGCGCGGTCACCAACCTATGGCCACGAACGATTTCTACAGACAGACGGCCCTCTTGATCGAGTCGGGCCAGCCGTTCGTCGTCGCCACCGTCATCCGGAGCGAGGGATCCACGGCGGCGCGCACGGGCTCGAAGGCGCTCATCGCGCCGGACGGCACGTGCCTGC
>JAGVPR010000255.1 GCA_020052115.1 Candidatus Eiseniibacteriota bacterium | reverse complement strand
GATCGAGCGGCTCCGGCGGCGGCGGGTTCTCCGGCGGCGGTGGTGGAGGCGGGGGCGGGGGATCTTGGTGACGCGACGGGTGCAGGCTGCCGCGACGGCCTTCTGCGGCGAATCCAGCAGCGTCACTTGAGCAGGATGAGTCTCCGGGCGTCCGAAGATCCGCCTGAGATGATGCGATACAGGTAAACACCGCTCGGAAGCGGCCGGCCGCGGTCGTCGCGGCCATCCCAGGTGATTTCGTGTCGCCCCGCCGGACACGCGGCATCCAACAGCACGCGCACTCGGCGGCCTTCCATGTCGAACAGATCCATCCGCAGCTGCCCCCCGGGGGCAGGAACGTCGTAGCGGATGTGCGTCGTCGGGTTGAATGGGTTCGGTGAGTTCTGGTGCACGATGAGCCGCTCGGGAAGCGACAGACCCGAGGCGGCGGAGATGGTCGGCTCAGTGACCGAGACGTTGAAGCCCCCGGACTTCCCATAGTCGCTCGATGTGCTCTTCCACACGACCAAGCCGTAGTACCCCGGCGCCGGGACCCAGTAGGTGAACTCTTCGCCCGCCCCATCGCCGTGAGCATCCGCGGATGCAACGTACGACGATTTCGCGTAGTGCGTCGCGCCCGGGGCAAAGAGGGAGAAGCCGAGGTTCATGGCTCCCCAAACCTGATCGAGCCGGAATACATACTCCCCGGTGCCCGCGAAGTAGATCTCGACGAATTTCACGACGCCATACTCCCCCAGGGGGAAGGTCCCGAGCATCCCTGGGGCTGCCAGAACATGGTATCCGTTCGAGATGTTGATTGCGAAGTCGGCGGATCCTCCGTTGTAGTTCCACACGCCGACCTGCCGCTCTCCGCTGACCCGGCCGATGCTCCTGCCGCAGACGAGGACGAAATCGCTCGTGTTGGCGCCGTAGTTGGACGTGACCTCGTACGTGTCGAAACCGTTTTCCGGTGACACGGGGTCGTTGTGGAGCCGAATGTCGTAGTCGGCCGAAGAGCTTGCCGCGAGGACTCCGACCGCCCCCCACCAGTCCTGCCAATGCAGCTCGAATCCGTCGCAGTTCGGCCATGCGAAGCCGTCCGAGAATCCGGGGTCGGGAGGTGCGGGCCGCGAGAGCGAGTTGGCCTCGGAGAGGGGCCACGGCGTCCAGACGAACTGGCGGGCGAAGTCGTTGTCCGCCTCGTTCGTTTCAGGAACGGTGCCCGTGTAGTCGTTTCGCCAGCGCAGGGCGTGACGGCCGCCGCGCACCGTGATCGGCCCCTGGTTCAGCACGAAGTAGCGCTGCCCGGCCGCGATGGAGTACCAGCTCGAGTACCAGAAGGGCACGCCGTCGAGCGAGTAACTCGTGAAATCGTTCGCGGCTGGATCGGGTCCGTCGTTGATGCCGGTGCTGGAGAAGTAGGTGTTGTCGCTGTTGCCTTGGAGGTCGGCCGTCAGATGCACGCTGCCATCAATGACCTGATTCGTATGGTGCGGCACCAACGGGTAATCCCAGCCGGCGACCCAGTCGGGCCGGAAGTTCGGGAAGCCGATCGCCGCGGTCGGAAGCGCCGTCAGGAGGTAGAGGCACGCACACAGGAGATATCGTGTCATCGGGGGTCTCCTTTCGGACGAAGGTACAGCAATTGTCGCACGTGGATGGAGTCCGGTCAACTTCGGGTTCCCTCGTGGCGGATTTGCCCGCTGCGCCGCGAAATGATGTATGCTTGTCGCGCAGTCCATTCGCCTTCACGCGCCGCGTGAGGGTTCGGCCGTCTCCGAGGCCCCTTGCGGGCCCCCTTCCTCAGAGCCGGCTCCGGTTCGCATTTCGACCAGGGGCTAGGTGTCTCCCACGGCTGACGGAACGATGCATTCGCCTGGCGCTGACGCTGATGACGTCAAGGGCTCCAAATCGCGGCCGAGCGATCCGGTCGGCGATCTGGACGAGGCCGATGAGATCCTCTCCGATCTCGGTGCGGCCCCGTCGCCGGCTGCCTCGCTGCGCGACCGCGCCCGCGACTGGAGCGACCGATCCGCGTTCGAGGCGTTGAGCCTCGTCGCACGCACTGTCGCCGCCAATCTCGATTTCCCCTCTTTAGTTCGCGAGATCCTCGACATCGCCGTGCGCTCGATCGGCGCCGAGCGGGGGATCGTCTTCATCGGAACGAGCCCGGACGCAGAGCTGGTGCCCGTCGTCGCGCGCAGCGTCTCGGGCCAGGATCTGGTCGAGCTGGAGCGCGTGAGTCGCACGATCCTCCGCCGCGTGCTCTCCGGCGAGACGGTCGAGACCGCCGACGCGGCTGCGGATCCGGCGCTCAGGGACGTCCCCAGCATCCGCCTCCACGAGATCCGCTCCGTGCTCTGCGTGCCCCTCACCGTGCGGGACGAGCTGCTGGGCGCCATCTATCTCGACAACGGATCGGTCGCGAACGCTTTCCCCGAACCGTCGCGGCGATTCCTCGAGGCGTTCGCCGGACTCGCGGCCGCGGCGATCGGCAACGCGCAGCGCCACGGCGAGGTGCTTCGCGAGAACGCGCAGCTCCGCACGCACGTCACGTCGTCCGAGGCGTTTGGGCGGCTCGTGAGCGTGAGCCCCGGCATGCTCGGCGTCATCCGCCGCGCGAGCCTCGTCGCCCAATCCGAGGCGCCGGTGCTCGTTCTCGGCGAGAGCGGCACCGGGAAGGAACTCCTGGCCCGCTCGATCCACGAGGCGAGCCGGCGCTCGCTGCAGCCTTTCATCGCGCACAATTGCGCCGCCGTTCCGCCCGATTTGATGGAGAGCCTCTTCTTCGGCCACACGAAGGGGGCCTTCACCGGCGCCGTGCGCGAGACGCACGGCCTCTTCCGCCAGGCCGATCGCGGCGTGCTCTTCCTCGACGAGGTCGCGGAACTCGATTCGAGCTTGCAGGCCAAGCTCCTGCGCGTGCTCCAGGACGGCGTGATCCGCCCGGTCGGGAGCGAGCGCGAGATTCAGGTGGATGTCCGGCTGATCACGGCGACGAGCCGCGATCTCTATGCGGCCGTCCGGGCCGGCGCGTTCCGTGAGGAACTGCTCTACCGGATCAACGTCCTGGAGGTCAGAGTCCCGCCGCTCCGCGAGAGGGTCGAGGACATCCCGGTTCTGGTGGATCACTTCTTGCGTAAGCACGCACCGCGCGACGGCCGACCGCCGGTCCTCATCACCCGCGGCGCAATCGAGATGCTCCAGTCGCACCCGTGGAAGGGAAACGTGCGCGAGCTGGAGAACCTGGTCAGGCGCGTGCTGGTGCTGTGCGACGGCCCGCGCGCCGATGTAGCGGAGGTCCGACCGCTTCTCACGCGACCGGAGGAGTGCACGCCGGCCGCTGCCGAGGCGCCGCGCATTCCCTTGGAAGCCGGCGTGAAGAGCTTGGCGGAGCGGGAACGCGAGGCGATTGTTGACGCTCTCGGCCGCGAGCGGGGCAACAAGACGCGCGCGGCGAAGCTCCTGGGGCTGCACCGGAACTCGCTCTTGAGACGCATGGAGCGCTTGAAGATCCACTGGGATGAATGACCCCAGGCCATGAGCTGCCGGGGTCAGGCGGTCGAGACGGGGTTCACAACAGGGAGGGTCGTTCGATGACACGCATCATCGCCTTCGCTTTCGCGGTCATGCTGGCCGTCATGCCCGCTATCGCCAACGCCGAACACGAGCAGTACGTGCCCTACGGTCCGCCGGCGCCCGCCCAGCTCGGCCTCTACATCACCGACTGTCTGAACCGCCCCTTGAGCGGGGCCTCAGTGACGGTCATCATCTATCGGGGCAACACGCAGCTCGATCCGATCCAGGCGTCTACCGACCGCAATGCGAGGGTCTTCTTCGACCTGCCCACGATGTGCTGCGATCGGGTCCGCGTGTCGGTCCTCCCGCGCGGGTATGCGCAGCCCTATCAGACGGATTTTCTGCGGAGCTGCCCGCCGTGCCAGCTCGAAGGGGTCTTCGATCTCGAGCAGGAGATCCCGGTGGACGATCCCTGCCACCCGTCGAATCAGCAATCGGGCGGGCCGACGTGCTGCAACGAGAGGCTTTCGGATGGGTACTGGCAAATCCGCTATCGGTTGAACTAGAGACGATCCTGACGGGGTAGAATAGCCGGCGCGCTGTCGGCCCGGTACGAGACCGGGCTCGGCGCGCCGTCGCATTTCCCGCCGCGAAGGACTGATGGCCGCGAACGCCGACTCTCGATACGAGATCGTATCGCCCGCGCGCGACACGGGGGACCGGAGGACCTGGTTCGCCGTGGACGCGCACACGGGCGCGAACGTGTTCATGAAGACGGCCCCAGCCCGTGCTATTCGGCGCGAAGCGGCGATCCTCCTCGCGTTGCCGCGCGGCGTCTCCGCACGGTGTCTCGATGTCGTCCGCTCGGCCGAGGGGCGGATCCTCCTCGTGGAAGAGCGGCTCGAAGGGCGCACGCTGCTTGAGGCCGCGCCCTCGATTGTTCTGGACGACCTGCCTGCCCTTCTTCTCGCGATCCTCCGACCGCTTGAAGGGCTGCATCTCGCAGGCTACATCCATGCGGACCTGAAGCCCTCGAACATCTTCTTGCTGGACGGGCCTCCGCCGCTCGAAGCGCGCCTTCTCGATCCGGGCTTCGCTTGGGGAACCGCGGCGCCGGCGAGCCCCACGGAGAGCGAGTGGCTAGGGGGAACGCCGCCCTTCCTCGCCCCCGAGATCGCGCGCGGATGGGCCGTTGACCGGCGCGCCGACTTCTACTCGCTTGGCGTGACGATGAGATCGCTCTGGCCGGCGCTTGCGGAATCGCCGCGATGGAGCGGCCTTCTTGCGCGACTTTGCGCCGCGGTGCCATCGAAGCGGTTCGAGAGCGCGGCGGCCCTGAGGGGGGAGATCGAGCGTCTCTTCGCCCCGACGCCGGCGCCCGCGACAGCTCCGTGGACGCCGCGCTTCGGCG
>JAGVPR010000150.1 GCA_020052115.1 Candidatus Eiseniibacteriota bacterium | reverse complement strand
GCTCTTCCTCTTTGCCCATCGGCTCCATCGTGGTAACCTCCCGGGGACGCGGCGCCTTCATTGCGGTGTCGAGCAGGGTTCCCAAGACACCCACATCGCGTAGGATAGAAGCGGAATCCGTACCTGTCAAGGAAGTCTTGGTATCTGCCGGATTTCAGGAGTCTGGAAGTGTTGGTTCACCCCTTCGCCAAGAGAGGAAGCCATGGTGAGGAAGGCCCGGCCTGAGAAGGGCCAGGGAGAGTCCTTGAAGTTCCACGGTCCTTGGGGGAAGGCGGTCAAGAAGGCGGTTCGGAAGAAGCGCCCTGCAGGGGGATGGCCTGCTAAGGCCAAGAAGGACAACAAGAAGGACTGAATCGGGGGTGGCATGAGCAAGCGGCAGCGGTACGTTCTGCTTGGCGGGATCGCGCTCTTTGTGCTCATGGGGATCTTCCCGCCGTGGCGTTACGTGTCTTACTTATCCGTGCCTCGCGAGCCCAGGACCGCGGCGGAGCGGTTAGATGCCGCACGGGGGCGGCCGAAAAGGCGGACGACTCTGGAGATAGAAGAGAAAGCGTATGCCCCGATATTTAGCCCGCCCGGCGCACGAAGCAGAATCGACCTCGCGCAACTCTCCGTTCAGTGGATCGTGCTTGGAGCCGTCACCGCGGGCGCCGTCTTAACCCTCAAGCGGAACGGCCACACATAGCGGCCCTCCGTTTCTTGAGCTAAATCCCTAGTTGCCAGCGACTCTGACATCGTATTGCAGTGAAATGAGTTCGCCGCGCCGGAATCGGCCACTCCGGCGCGGCGTTTTCGTCAGGAGCGGATCCTCAGGCGACCTTCTCGGCGGGGGGAGCGTCCATCTCCTCCATGTGGCGGTCGGCGGCCGAGCGCCACGGCCGGGGGGTCAGGCGCGTGACCATCTTCGCCGTGTCGGTGCGCATCCGGTCGCTCTGACGCCGGATGTCGGAGCGCAGCTCGCGGCCCGACTTCGGAGCGAGAAGGAGCGCCATCGCGGCGCCGGCGGCGGCTCCGATCAGGGCGCCGAGGGCGAAGGTCTTGGTGGTGTGCATGTCCGGCTTGTGCATGAACGTGACTCCTTTCTGCGGTCTGTGCCGGGGGAACCGATGCATGAGCCCGGAGAGGAGGCCCCGTCATCCATCTGGATCGGCAGCGCGCGCGCGATGTCAACTTCCGGCGCTCGCGAGAGCGCACGGAACGCGCGGGCCGTCCGGAGGATGCGGGCGCTGGTTGAGAGGAGCCAGCGCTAGAGACGCATGGCGAGCCGGTGTTCTTCGAGAGCCTTCTCGATGAAGGCCGTCATTCGGGCCTCGAAGACCGGCGCGTCGAAATCGCGGGCGCGCGCGCGCAGGGTTGCCGGGTCGAATCGGTCCGGGGCCGCCTCGAACCGCTCGATCGCGGAGGCGAGGGACGCGACGGTAGGCTCCGGGAAGAGGACGCCGGTCACGCCGTCCTCGACGATCTCGCGGACGCCGCCTCGGTCGAGGGCGATGACGGGTCGGCCCGAGGCGAGCGACTCGACAGGGGCCATGCCGAAGTCCTCCTCGCCGGGGAAGACGAAGGCTCGCGCCCGCGCCAGGTGTTCGCGCACGACCGGAAACGGCTGCCAGCCGAGCAGGTTGACCGTGGGCCCCGCCCTCCGCCTGAGCGTGCGAAGCTGCGGACCGTCGCCGATCACGACGAGGCGGCGGCCGAGTTCGTTCATCGCGTCCACAAGGAGATCCACGCGCTTGTACGGGACGAGCTGGCCGACCGAGAGGTAGAAGTCGCCGGGCTCGGGGGCGCTCTCGTAATCGTCCACCGCAATGGGTGGGTGGATGACTTCGGCGTCGCGACGGTAGTGCTTGAGGATGCGGCGGCGAACGTTCTCGGAGTTGGCGACGAACCGGTCCACGCGATGGCTCGCCGCCAGGTCCCAGATCCTGAGCCAGTTCATCAGCCACGGGATCAGCCGCCGCTTGAGCGGACCGACGTCGTCTCGGTGCAGGTAATCGAGGTAGAGGTCCCACGCGTAGCGCATCGGAGAGTGGCAGTAGCAGACGTGGAGCGTCTCGGGGCGGGTGAGAACCCCCTTGGCCACGCTCGCATCGCTCGATATCACGAGATCGTAATCGCGCAGGTCGAACTGCTCGACGGCGACCGGAAAGAACGGGAGATACGGCTGATATCGCCGGGATGCGCCGGGGAAGCCCTGGAGAAAGGAAGTAGTGATCCGCCGGTTCCGGATCGTCTCGGGCATCCGGCGGGGGTTGTAGACGAGCGTGAAAAGGTCGGCCTGCGGGTAGAGACGGCAGAGAGCCTCCACGACGCGCTCACCGCCGCGGAAGTTCACGAGCCAGTAATGGACGATGGCGATCTTCATGGGCCCTCGCGAGTGCCGGGCAACGCTATATCCGACGCCGGAGCAAGTCAAGGCCGGCCCCGGCCCGCGCTGCCGGCGCGGTTCGGAGGCGCGCTTGCCCCTCTTGCGGGCCTTGTGCTACGATACCGTGGCGTGGTGGTTTCTTACGTACGCGTGCAGCCCTTCGATCCATCGGCCCTGTGAACGCGGAGGACACGGAGGGATGGGGTCATGTCCCCAAACAGGGGAGTCGTGTTGAACAGGCGCCTCATCGACTACTTCGACGAAGCCCACTACATTCCTTCACTCAAGTCCACCACCAAGGACGCCGTTCTGGACGAAATGCTGCAGCCTTTGCTGCGTTCCGGACGCATCCGCGACCGCGAGATCATCATGGACATGCTCGTGCGGCGCGAGCAGCTCGGTTCCACGGCGATCGGGAAGGGCGTGGCGATCCCGCACGGGCGGTCGGTCGCGGTGCCGGAGATGCAGGTCGTGCTCGGTCGCTCGGAGGTCGGCGTTGATTTCGACGCGCCCGACGGAAAGCCCGCGACGCTCTGCTTCCTCATCGTCGCGCCGCCCCAGGACAAGCAGAATCACTATCTGCTGCTGCTGGGCACGATCGTGCGCCTGGTGAAGGACAAGAAGTCCCGCGACCGGCTGCACAAGGCGGCGAGCTTCGATGAGATCCGGATGCTGATCCAGGAGGTGGAGCCCAGTGGATAAGACCGAACTTCTCGCGCGTATTCAGGACCTGGACCTCATGATCCACGAGGTCACCGATCCCGCGAGCAAGGGGCAGGAGGAAGGTCTCGGCTTCGCCGTCATCGGGCTCGAGCGCCTCAAGGAAGCCCGCAGGAAACTCGAGGAGCAGGTGGACCGCCGTTCGCTGTCGCTGTACGAGCGCGTCCGCTCGAAGTACGGGCGGGCCGTCGTGCCGTTCCAGGGAAAGCTCTGCCTCGGGTGCTTCATGACCGTCCCGACGTCCACGCTCTCGCGGCGCAAGGAAGGTGACGAGCTGCTCCTCTGCGAGAATTGCGGCCGGATCCTCTACTGGCTCTAGCGTGCCGCGCCGTCGCTGATCGTTCGCACATCGGGGAGACCCAGGATGCAAGAAGCGCCGCACCCTGACGGCACGGCCATCACAAAGTCCGATCCTTCCTCGGCGGCAGACATCGTCGAGGCTTCTCGCCGGCTCAACGCATCGCTCGAGCTGGAGGACGTCGTCGGAGCGATGATCGGCGTGGCGAGCGAGAAGCTGGGGGCCGCCTTCGCATCGGTCGCCGTCCACGACACCGCCCGTCACCTGGTCCGCTACATCGGCGCGCGCGGGCGCGTGGATGTCTCGAGCGAGCTCTCGCTCCCCGAAGGCCGAGGCGTGGCCGGCTGGGTCGTGGCGAGCGACGCCTCCTGCGTCATCAACGATCCCGACGGCGATCCCAGGCTCCGCGAGGACGTGTACGCCCGGATGGATGGGGCGGTCCTGAACCTGGCGGCCGTCCCGCTGCGCGTGCGCGGCGTCGTCACCGGCGCCGTGGAGGTCGCGAACCGCACGGGAGGGTTCTCGGCGGCCGATGTCGCGAAGCTCCAGGCGCTGGCCGAGCCGATGGCGTTCGCATTGGAAAACGCGCGGCTTCACCGGCGCATGCAGAAGGAGAAGCTCGAGAACGAGATGGTCCTTCGGATCGTGATGCGCCTGAACAGCGCGCTCGCGGTCGAGGAGGTGCTCGACCTCATCATTGATTCGCTCGCGCAGATCGTGCCGTACGCCGCTGCCGGCATCTACCTCGTGACGGAGGACAGTGAGCAGCTCGAGTGGCTCAAGATGCGAGGCTATCCCGAGGAAGAGACGGAGGCCGTGAAGCTCAAGCTGGGCGTGGGGCTCGTGGGCTGGGTCGCGAAGAACGGCGTCGGTGTGATCGTGCCGGACGTGAAGAACGATCCGCGCTACGTGAGGGCGCGCCCGACGACGCGCTCGGAGATGGTGGCGCCGCTCGTCAACCGGGGCCGCGTCATCGGGGCGTTCAACCTGGAAAGCGACCGGCTCGCCGCTTTCACCGACAACGATCTCGATCGTCTCGACGTCTTCGCCGGCCACGCCGTCGCGGCGATCGAGAAGGCGCGCCTGACGGAGGAGTTCGTCGAGAAGCGCCGGCTCGAGGAGACGCTCGCGATCGCCCGGCGGATCCAGGAGATGTTCCTTCCGCGCGAGGCGGCGAAGACGCCGGGCTTCGACGTCTGGGGGATCAACATCCCCTCCGAGGAGGTGGGAGGCGACTACTTCGACTTCATCGAGATCGCTCCCGGGCACATGGGCCTCGCGATCGCCGACGTGAGCGGCAAGGGGATCCCCGCGGCGCTCATCATGGCCGCATTCCGGGCCTCGCTCCGGGCCGAGATTCGAAACCACTATGCGATTCGCACGATCCTCTCGAAGGTGAACCGGCTGCTGCACGAGAGCGTGCAGCCGGGCCAGTTCGTCACCGCGGTGTACGGCGTGCTCGATGTCGCGAACCGGCGTTTCACCTACTCGAACGCGGGACACAATCCGCCCCTTCTCCGCCGCCGCAACGGGAGCTACAAGCTCCTGGACACCGGAGGACTGCTGCTCGCGCCGTTCCCGGAGGCGACGTACTCGGAGAAGCAGCTCACGCTGGAGAGCGGCGACCTGCTTCTCCTGTACACCGACGGCGTCACCGAGGCGTACCGCGACGACGCAGGGGAGTTCGGAGTCGAGCGTCTGCAGCAGGTCCTGGAAGCGTGCGTCGGGTCGAGCGCCCGGGAGATCTGCGAGTCCATCGCGGATGTCGTCAGCGCGTTCCGCGCGAGCGATCGCGTCCCGGACGACCTCACCGTTCTCGCCGTCCGCGCTCTCTGATCGCGCCCGGTCTCTGTGCCGCGGCGATTCCGTGTGATATAGTTCTCACGCAAGGCCTACGCCCCTCGTCCACGGCACTTTCAGGGAGCCGCACATGTTCGGATCCGAGAAGCGCGTCCCGCGGGAAGCGGTGAACTCATTCCTCGCCGAGGGGACCCGTTTCCAGGGCTCTATTGATGCGAGGGGCGACCTGCAGATTGACGGTCATGTGGAGGGGTTCGTTCAGGGCACCGGGTGCGTTCTCATCGGCGAGACGGCGATCGTGAACGCGGAGGTCCGCGCGCGCGAGGCGATCGTGGCCGGGCGTTTGCGGGGGGCCGTGATCGGCAGGGAGCGTGTCGAGCTCCTGCGCGGATCCCGGCTCGAAGGGGACGTGCACGCGAGCTCGTTCAAGATCGAGGACGGAGCCTACTTCCACGGCAACTGCATCATGGGCGAGCCGGAGGAGCCGCCGGCGGCGCGTCCCGAGGCGGCCGACGGCGCCCGCCCGAGAGACTGACTCGGATTCCGATGCGCCAATCCCCCTATGAGCGTCAGGAAGTCCGGCTGAGCTTCGGGGGCGGCTTCCCGCCGGCCCTGCGTGTCATCCTCGGCGTCAACGTCGGCGTCTATCTTCTGGATGTCCTGCTCGGCCTCGGCGCGAGCGGCCCCGCGCGGCACGCCGCCTGGCAAGACCAGTTCGCGTTGATCCCGTGGGAGGTGATCCACCACGGGCGCCTGTGGCAACTCTTGTCCTACTCCTTCCTGCACGCAGGCCTGGGGCACCTGTTCTTCAACCTGCTCGCGCTCTGGATGTTCTCCGGTGACATCGAACGGGCGATGGGGTCGCGGCGCTTCGCCGCCTTCTATCTGCTGTGCGCCCTCGGCGCCGGCGTGACGACTGCTCTTCTTCGATGGAACTCGCCCCACCCGACGGTCGGCGCCTCCGGAGCGGTGTACGGGGTCCTGCTCGCCTACGGTCTCCTGTTCCCCGATCGGGTCATTTACCTGTACTTCCTCGTGCCGCTGCGGGCCCGCGTGGTCGTCGCGCTGTTCGCCCTCATGGAGCTCCTCATGTCGGTGGCGGCGACGCGCGACGGGATCGCTCATCTCACGCACCTGGGGGGAATGCTGACGGCGTGGCTCTGGCTGCGAGGCACCGGACCGGGCGGACTGTGGATGCGCTGGCGGCGACACCGGGTGAGACGCAAGCTCAAAGTGATTGATACGCGGAAACTGCGCCGCTTCGATCCGCCGCCCCGAGGACGCGGCTCGGGCACGCGCGGACGGTAATCTGAACCTTCCGCCCTGAGGACCCCGTCAGCGGATCCGCACGATCTTCTGCTCGAAGCTGCCCGTGGAGCTTTCCAGCCGGACGTAGTACACGCCGCTCGGCACATCACGGCCGTCGGCGTCGCTGCCGTCCCACGGAAGATACTGAGGACCGGGTGTCACGTCGCCGTCAACGAGCATCCGTACGAGGCGGCCGTCGCTGTCGAACACGCCCACCGTGATCCTGACCGCATTCGAGGAGCCCGGCACGACGATCGGGATCAGCGTTGTGAGCCCGAACGGGTTCGGCTGTGGCGCACTGAGCGGCGCATCTGGGATATTCGCGGGCAGGTAGTAGAACGAGCGCACCGAAGAGGTCCCGAAACCGCACTGCGTCGGATCCGTGGCCTCCACCCTCCAGTAATACGTCGTCGTCTCCAGGGGCAGCGGCAGGGCCGGCGTGCACGTCGTGTCGTTGCCGACCTCGATCCGCACAGCGCCGGTCAGGGCGGCGTTGGTGGCATAGATCAGGGCGAAGTGCGACGAGTCCCGGTCCGCACCCGTCGGAAAGCGCCAGCGGAATTCAGGAACCGCGGCGAGCGCCGCGCCGGCAGGCGGGGATTCGAGGCCTACGGAGAGCGCCGCCCCCCTGAGCGTGACCGTTTCGGTGAAGTAGGCCGCGCGCTCCTTCGCGTTCGGACCGACGGCGGTGACTCGCCAGGAGAGCTGCCCGCTCACGGGCAACGCCTGGGCGGGCGTGTAGGTCGTATCCGTGATCCCGCTCACGACGAACGGCGAGGTGAACTGCGGATCATCGTCCACTTCGAGCCGGTACGTCACCGCGCCGCTCGATCCGTAGCGCGAGCGGCGCCAGACGAACGTGGGACGACAGCCATCCACTGTCTGGCCGGCGGGGGAGACGAGGGCGAACGGCCAGGGCCGCTGCGCCGGCGCCCGCGATCCGCCGAAGTAGGAGGCCCGTGCGAGGTCGGGGACGCCGTAGCCGAAGGCGTTGTCCGGGATGTCGGACCGGTCGCTCGATGCTCTGAGGGCGGCCAGCACGTTGCCGGGAGCCCAGGTCGGGTGCGCCTCGAGGAGGAGCGCGACGCCGCCTCCGACACACGGAGTCGAGAGGGACGTGCCGCTCGCGGGGCCATAGCCGTTCGTCTGCGCGGCGGCCCAGATCGTCGAGACGCCGAGCGCGCAGACCTCCGGCTTCGTCTGTCCGTCGGCCGTCGGCCCGTTCGAGGAAAAGTTGGCGATCAGACCGTTCGAATCCACGGCGCCGACGGAGACGGCGCTGTCGGCGTCGGCCGGGGACCAGAGCGTCTCCGGAAAGTTCCCCTCGTTCCCCATGGCCGTGACCACGACGATGCCGCGGCGGATCGCCTCGCGCGCGCCGAGCGCGACGATCGTGGTGTGCCCGTCCAGGTCGCCGTAGTCATAGCTCGCCTGCGGGGCGTCGAAGATGCGATAAGCCAACGAGGCGCTGATGATGGAAGCGCCGAGGCTGTCCGCCCACTCGGCCGCCGCGACCCAGTTGTCCTCTTCGATGTGCGCCTCATGCAACACGTCTTCGGTCTTCGCGAGCACGAAGTCGGCGAACGGCGCGAAGCCGATCAGACTCCCCGGAGCGTAGCCGCCGACGACGGCCCACGTCCCGGTCCCATGTCCGTGCTGCGAAATATCGTCGTTTTGCTGATTCTCCGTGTTGCCGTCGTTCTTCACGAAATCGTGCTCGGCGACGAGGTTCGTCGTCGCGAACGCGGGGTGCGACTTCTTGAACCCGGAGTCGAGCATCGCGATCATGATGCCCTCCCCGGTGTAGCCCGAATCCTGCAGCGCGTCGGCGCGGATGAGGGCGAGCTGGGTGATAGACGGCCCGTAGAACCGGGCGCGCGTGTCCTCGAACGGACGTGCCGGGGCAGGGGAAGGACCGGTTGTCTCGGGACGATCGAGGGTCCAGCCGGCCACCCGTCTGACCTCGCGCACGAAGGGAAGGCGGGCGATGGCCTCCAGCGCCGCCGGTGACGCCGTGACGCTCACGGCGTTCATCCACCGCGAGCGCTGCCTCACGCTGGCGCCCAGTGCCTCCACGGCGCTCACGTACTGCCGCTCGACCGCCAGGTCGTTCTCCTGGATCCACGGCCCGCCGGGGTTCACCCTTCGCAGACGCTCGAGCCGGCGCGGATGCAGCAACGCCTGCTCGGCATCCCGCACGGCCGACGCCTTTGCCGCCGGTGATCCGTGATCGGCGAAGAAGACCCAGGAGGCTGGAGCCTCAACGGAGGAAGCCGGGACTGGAGGCTCCGCCGCTGTCGCGGCGGCGGGGAGAAGCAGGCTGGATGCCAGCAGCGCGAGGACGTATCGAGACATGGGATTCAGGCCTCCGAGGACGCGATGGGAAGGGCGACGCACGGCAAGAAGATAGCCGCAGACGGCTCGCCGCGTCAACGGGGGCGCCTCCCGGTCCAGGGCGTTGAATGCCGCGGGGCGGGCGAGTATCATGGAGGCGATGAGCTTGAGAACCGACGATATCCTCGTGCAGGAGCTCCGCGGGGGCGACAAGGGCGCATTCCTGGAGCTCGTGAACCGCTATCAGAACAAGATCTACCGCCTGGCCTACAAGATCACCGGTGATCCGACGGACGCCGAAGATGTCCTGCAGGAAGTTTTCCTCAAGATCTACTCCAAGATCCACACATTCGAGGGCCGCTCGCAGCTCTCGTCCTGGATCTACCGGATCGCGGTGAACGCAGCCTACCAGAAGATCGCGCGCGACAAGCGCAGCCGATACGTCTCGCTGGATGACGTGCTCCCCACGATGGGGGCGGCGGAGGCGATGTCCGCTCAGCTCACAGCCGATTGGTCCGAGCGGCCCGACGAGGTCCTCCTGACCGACGAGGCGCGCCGTGAAATGCAGCAGGCCATCGAGGAGCTTCCGGCGGACTACCGCGTCGTGTTCGTCCTCAAGGATCTCGAGGGCCTGTCGAACCAGGAGATTGCGGATATCCTCGACTTGTCGTTGGCGGCCGTGAAGTCACGACTGCATCGGGCCAGGCTCTTCCTGCGGAAGCGTCTCGCCGAATACTTCGAGAAGGTCGGCTGAGCGCCGGGCGAGGTTCGCATGATTCGATGTAAAGAGATGGTCGACTTCCTCTCCGACTACATTGACGGCGAGTTGGAGACGGCCGTCCGGGCCGAATTCGAGAAGCACATGGGCCATTGCGCGCCCTGCCGCCGGTTTCTCGACAGCACCCGGAGGACGGTGGATCTGTACGCGCGTCTCGAGTACGGGGAGATACCGGATGAGCTCAAGGAGCGCCTGAAGACGTTCCTCGAGGCTCGCCTGCCGAACCCGGAGCCCTGAGCCCCGCTCCAAAAAGAGAGCGACCCGCGGGTTTCCCCGCGGGCCGCATAGGACCTTCGAGCGTCCTCTCTTGACTACTTCAGAAGCATCATCTTCTGCGTGGAGACGCCGGCGGCGGTCTTGAGGCGCGCGAAGTACGCGCCGCTGGGCACGCCAAGGCCGCCATCATCCGTGCCGTCCCAAGGAACGACCCAGCTTCCGCGATCCATCCGCTCGCTCGACATGAGCGTCCGGACGAGCGCGCCCGCCACGTTGTACACCTCGAGGGTCACCTGCGTCGCAGACGGCACCTCGAAGCGGATCGTTGTGAGCGGGTTGAAGGGGTTCGGGAAGTTCGGCCGCAGGCGCGGCGACGGGAGCCCGGCGAACGGGTCCGGAGCGCCGACCGTGCAGATCGGGTTGATCGAGTGGATCGTGATGTCGGCGTCGTTCCGCGGCAGCATGCGGAACTCGCTGAACGTGTAGCGCACCGCGCCCGTGACATCAATGACGTCGCCGGGGCACGGGTCGTATGTCACGTTCGGCGTCGAGCCGCGCGTGGTGATGTCCATGGCGGCCGTGTCGCCGGGAGCGCCGATCAGAGACCACTCGCCGAAGACCACTCCGCCGAGCGTCGAGTCAACGGTCGCATTGACGACCTTCACGAGCTGACCCTCGTACGGCTCGGTGGTGCCCTTGTTGTTGTACTTCATGCTCGCGATCGGGACCGTCGTGGCGACCGGCGTGAGGCCCGTCGCGAGGACGCGCATGTCGTCGAAGCCGGCGTAGCCGATCTCCGTCTGGAAGAAGTACTCGGAGACGCGGCCCGAAATCTGGATCGAGTCGCCGGTGGCGACGTTGAACGCCTGGTTCGCGACGTAGATGCCGCGATACTGCCCGGCGCCCTGCTGGATGAAGAAGGTGTTGTTCGAGTTCACCGCGCTCGGCGAGGTCACGCGGCCGCGGACGGTCACGATGGCGCCGACGAGCGAAGACGAATCCTGCACCGCGGGGTTCGCGACCGTCTGGATCTGGGTGATCGGCGTGATGCCGGCGCGGAAGTTGAACGCCTGAGGCGCCAGCATCGTCGCGCCGCCCACGCCGTCGCTGACCAGGTCGCTCACCTGGATCGTCTCGGCGAACCCGTCCGTCTGGGCGGCCGTCGTCAGGTGGACCTTGGCGTGGTTCGTCGCATCGCGGGTCGCCAAGAGGATCGCGCCGCCGGAGTTCAGCAGCTCGTAGTTGAGCTCATCCTCGGCGGAGGCCTGCGTCACGTCACGGCTCATGAGGACGTCAATGCCGGTGCCGCTGACCGCCCAGGCCGAGGCGAGGTTTGGCGGTCCGATGTAGCCGATGTCGGCATTGTTCCGCGGGGCGACCTTGAACTCGGAGAAGTGGTAGCGCATCGGACCCTGGATGAAGGCCACCGTCGAGCCGACCGGCGGGAATTCGTGGCTGCCGAGCTGGTTGGTGACGGTCAGGGTGTCCGGGCCGAAGTCGTTGTAGAGGCGCCAGTTGCTGCCGGGCGAAATGAGCGTGGCGATGGCGTGCAGCGTCGGATCTTCGTTGTCCACGCGGACGAAGACATTCTCCCAGTTCTCGCCCGTGAGCGACACCGTGTTGACCTCATCTATCTTCGCGGTCATCGGCGCGATCGGGGCGACGGTCGAGTGCTTGACGATGCTGTGCGCTCCGGCCTGGGTGAAGTCGAGCTCGGTCCAGCCGAAATACTCATTGAGCGGACCGGTCACCGTGACGAAATCGCCAACGGCGGTGACGCCGTAGCCGCCGGGGCTCGTGCTGGTGAACACCCAGATGCCCGAGAACTCACGGCGAGACCGCGTGAACCAGCCGGTGCCGGTGGGGGCGACAGCCGTGTCCGGCTCCTGACAATAGAAGCCGTTGAAGGTGAGCCCGGTGACGACGACGCTGTCTGTCTTGACGACAGTCCCGTTGGGGATGGTGGTGCCGCTGCCCAACTCGATCTGCCAAATGCTGTACTCAGGCTGCGCATTCGCCGGCGCCGCGAAGAACGCGAGCGTCAGCAGGAGCGCTCCCGGGATTGCGTAGCGAGCCATTCTCATCACGGATTGACCCTCCGATGTTGTCCGACCGTTTGTCTTGGAGCCCGATGCGATAGACCCAGGGAACGTCGCGCCGCCGCCTCACCTCCTGAAGGCACGTCCGGATGCTGGAACGCGCCAGAGCGCCGGGGCCGGCGACGCCGCGCTGCCCGGCAGACTCTGGGGCCGGTTGCCGGTACAAGACCGATCGCAAATCATTTTATCACAAATGGCTCGGGAGTTCAAGGTGGGGCTCGTAAGGGCCTTGTAAGCGCTTGGAAAACCGGAGGGGTGACGCTCAGCGCCCGGGGAGGTACGACGGGGTGCGAGACCCGCCAGCGAGGTAGGTGAGCTGCCGGCGGAGCTGCTGGCCCCCATTCCCGAGACCGTCTGCCCGCGCGATGGGGAAGCTCAGGAGCAGCGCCCGGCCGCCAGAGGCCGGCTCGTTGAGGATGCCGGCGTAGTAGTCGGTCTCCTGGAAGATCCTATTGCGGCTGTCCAGGGTGTGAGGCGGAAGGAAATAGAGCGGCGTGGAGGAGATGGAAGGCGCGAAGAAGTCCACGCCGTAACGAATCCCCAGGCCGGTGATCGTGCCTCCGAGGGAGCTCCGGGCTCTCAGGCTGTCGGCCCACCCGGCCGTGGGGTCGGCACGGAAGACGGACCCATTTCGGACGACCAGGTCGGTCGAGCCCAGGCTGTCGGCGTAGAGGCTCTCGATCCCGAAGACCTCGTGCGCCACCGCGTCGCTGATCCCGCCCGAGCCGCCGATCGCGGCCATGGACGTGACCAAGATCGAGCCGCCGTAGTCGAGAACGTAGCTGCGGATTCCGGATGCAGCGGTCGAGAACTGAGACGCCGCCAGCCTCGCCGTGGTCGCGGAGGTGCCCGTGTACCAGCTCGTGTACCAAAGGACGACCGGGAACAGGCTCATCGTCGGCCCGACCTCGGCCGCGGTCCTGAACCCGCGCTGTTCCAGGTCGAGCACGTAGTAGTTGCCCGCGCCGAAGGTGGTGTCGAGCTGAGCCCGGTAGAACTGATCGAACTCTTCAGCGGCTCCGTCCGGATCGAATCCGTTTCGGACCGCGTCAATGAGCAACACCTGGCCCGCCGGCTCCTCCACCGTCCAGCTGTGCGAGATGACAGCGCTTTCGCCCAGCGCCTCGTCCACCGCCTGGACGTTGACCGTGTTCTCGCCGATGCGCGCGGCGAAGTCATCCGGGACGAGCGTGTAGGCCGAGTCGCCGCGGACGATGCGAGCCTCGGAAGGCGCCTCGCCTTCGAGCCAGATGCGATAGAACGAGATCGTGCGGTAACCGTCGGGGTCGCTTCCCCCCCAGGCGAACGTCACAGCCGGGAGCGATACCGTCGGCAGCGGAGGGCTCGTCTTCCAGTAAACCTCAGGGAGCGAGTTCTCGTGCTTGAAGAACTGGCTCTCGGGCGTCGGATCATACGCGCCCGTGTTATCAATCGCGCGGACCTCGAAGACGCTCGTGTTGTAAACGCCCCCGGTCGGGACCACGAAACTGTCCCGGGTCGCCGTCGTCAGCACCCAGGTGGTGTCCACGTCCCAGCGCGCGGAATCGGCCGGCGCCCGCCAAGCGCCCGTCCAGTGGTACGCATAGGCCACGACCTCACCGTCCGGGTCGCTGCCCCACCAGTAGACGACCTCCCGGTAGTTCGTCGTGTCAACGGCCGAGGAGTCAGCCTGAATAAACAGGAACGTCTCGGGAGGGAGGTTCCCATGGGGCTTTCCCGGATCCACATCGCAGCCGGCGAAGAGCACGAGCCCGGCCAGCGCCGTGGCTGCCAGTATCACCATGGCCTGCGCGAGCGTTCGTTTCACTTGATCACCAAGAACTTCCCGACCTCGGTCTTGCCGGTGGCGAGGTCTTCGACGCTGAAGAGGTAGAGTCCGCTCGCCACGCCCTGGTCGCTCTTCGTGATGAGGTCCCACGCGACCATCCCGCCGGAGAGCTGCGGAAGGTCGCTCTCGGGGTTCCTCGGATCGGTCGGATCGAAGATGCCGCGGATGTCCGTTGCGTGGTAGCTCGATCCGTCGAAGCGGATCGTGTCCACGAGGTCGCCGGCAAGCGTATAGATCCGGATCGTGGCTCGACTCGGGAGGTTGATGAACCACAGGAAACGATCGCGCGAGAGCGAGCCGTCCCACAGCGCGTCGCCCCGGTAAGGATTCGGGAACACCTTGACCCGGCCCAGCGCTTGAGGCTCCGGCCCGGGGATGGCGAGCGTCAGGTTCTGCACCTTGCCGCTCTCGAGCGAGGCGATGTTGTCGGCGGGCGAGCCGGTGTCGTACGAAGTGACGGCGACGTAATACTTGAACCCGTCCCGCAATGCCGGAATCTTGTAGCGGAACTGGTAGTCGCGAAGCTCGCCGGTCTTAGGATCCACCCGCGTCACGGTATCGGCGAGCGCGTCGAATCCGGTGTCGTAGCCCAGAGTGTCATCCACGACATCGAACTGGCCGATGCGGTCGAACTCCTGCTCGTCCCTCTCGCGGCTCACGTAGATGCGGAATCCCTCGAAGTCCTCCTTGCGCGACTTCGGATCCTGCACGTGCACGGAGGAGTCGTCCCAGCGCAGCGTCAGGCTGTTCTCCCCGGGCTCCACGAGCAGCCGCGGCGAGGGCGGGGGCAGCGGGACGCGGAAGTTGGCGTCGTAGACCTGCTGAGCCCAGTTCGCACTCTCCAGCAGCTCCTCCTCCGTGTTGCCGGCCACCCAGGCGAACGAGACGTGGAGCGTGTCGCCCGGGAAGATGGCGGGCCAGGGCCCCACGCCGAGAAGCTCGACCGGGTCCCAGCCGTCGCCGGATTCGTTGCCGGAGGCGTCCTTGGCAGCTCCCTTGGAGATCAGGCCGTACCGGTAGGAGTCGTGATGATAGATGTCGAGATCCCGCTCGTCGTACCAGTGCCACCAATCGAAGGTGATGTTCTTCGTGTTCAGGCTGTCGGGCCGCACGCCGAGAATCTTGTAGCCGCACCAGCTCGTCACGCCGCTCGGAGGTGATGTGCCCCCGTAGTTCTCCCGGTGCTCGGAGAGGGTCCGGATCGAGTCGTAGTAGGCGACATTCTTCGCGCGGAACCAGCCGCTCGGGAAGTTCTGGTAGTTCTTGTCGCCGGTCGCCAGCTCCGCGTAGATGCCGACGTACACGTTGAAGAACGGGATCGGCTCGGCGAGGTTGTTGTTGATGATGTCGTAGTTCACGATGACGAAGCGGTTGAGCGGTTCGAACGACCAGACGAGCGTCTCCTGCTTGATGAACAAGCCGAGCGGCACATGGTCTTCGCCTTCGCGCGGGATTCCGGGCCGGTCGGAGAGGGTCGCGAGGAAGTCCTGCTCGCTGCGCGCCAGAGGGTGATAGTAGCGGTTGTTGGCGATGTTCGAGCGCTCGTAGATGGCCGAATCGGCCGGGGTGTAATCGCTCGCCTGGAGCGGATCGAGGCGCCCCGCGCTTCCCACGGTGGTGCCCGTGCTCACGAGCGTGTCCCCGTTGCCGGTGACCGCTCCGACCCAGACCCCCGCGCGGATCAGGTGTTCCTGCGATGTGCCGAGCGGGAACTCCATCGAGGGACCCTTGCTGGCGAGGTTGTTTCCGAAGAAGCCGAAGTTCGTGACGAGGAGGCCGATGTTCGTCTGCCGCGTGACCCGTGACCGGTAGCGGATCGAGTCGGCGCCTGCCCGTAACGGTGACGCCGAGCGATCAATCCGGCCGTCTTCCTCGAGGCGGTTCGCGGCAAGCAGGGCGGCTGCGACGACGACGACGAGCACCGCCACGGCCTGTGCGGCGGTCCGAATGCGCCCCCGGGTTCTCACTTGTTCACCTCGAAGCGCACGATGCGGTTGGTTTCCGGGTCGCCGACGTACACGATCTCCTCGAGCCCGATGAGGGCCGACGGGGCAAGCAGAGGGGATGCCTTCAACCCCGCCCCCACGCGAGCCTCCGACATGAGCGTCGTGTACACCGAGTCCGCGAACGCGCCGGTCGAGCTGTACTTGAGGACGCGCGCCCGCCCGGTATCGGCGACGTAGATGAAGCCGGCCCGGTCGACGACCACGTCGCGCGGCGTGCTCAGTTGCATTGAATCGTCGAGCTTCGGGAATTCCATCAGCCCGGTGTTCAACCCCATTGGGTCGAGCTTCTGCACGCGCCAGTTGTTCCCGGAGCTGGTGCAGAAGAGAAAGCCCGCCGAGAGGTAGAGGCTCGTCGGGGTCTGCACGAAGCCCCGCCCCGTGCCGTCCTCGGAGACGGTCGAGATCCGCGTTCCATCGGCGGCGTAATGCCGGATGTACCCGGTCCCGTCCCGCTTGAGGTAGGCCACGTAAGTGGTCAGATCGGTGTCCAGGCAGATTCCGGCGAACGCGCCCCAGTCAGGGTCGCGGAACGCCATCAAGCTGTCGCCTCCGGTGAAGAGGTAGCGCTTGACCTGCAGGCTCTCGGCGTCCGCCACGGCGAGATAGATTGTCGATCCGCTGCGCGTTCCCGAGATGAGGACCGGCCGCCCCGCGTTCTGGAAATCCGCAACGAGCGGGTTCCGGATCGGCGTCCCCTCAGGGCTCGCCGTACTGTAGCTCACGACGCGAGTGCTTTCTTCGGCTGCAAAGAGCACGCCCTCCACGAGCCCGAGATCGGTCGGCTCCGGCACGCCCGTCCACACGCGAGTCACGATGTAGCCGGGATCGAGGATCTCGCCGCCCGTCTCTGGAGGCAGCTCGAAGCGCTGGCCGCACGCGGCGAGGAACACGGCCGCAAACGCGGTGAGGAGCAGGCGCCGCATGCCTAGAACTCCACCCCGAGCGAAAGCCGGTGCACGCTGCCTAGCCAGCCGCCGTCCGTGTAGGCGTAGTCGGCCGTGCCGAAGGAGCCGAGCAGCGGGGCGTTCACGCCGATCCCCGCCGAGAAGCCCATCGCATCGGCGTTGAAGTCGTACCCGGCGCGAAGCGCCAGCCGGTCGTAGAGCTGCAGTTCGCCGCCGGCCCTCGCGGTCTCGGCGTTGTCGGCGAGATGGCTCATCTCGACGGAGGTGATGAGAACGGCGTTGTCACGGCGCCACGGTTCGAGCTTCAGTCCGAGGCGGTACATCGTCGGCGGGGAAGCGCTCTGGTAGTCCGTGAGCCCCTTGCCGGGCGCGTGGCTCTCGTACTGGCCCGACGGAGTCAGCTCCGGCCCGAAATTGAGAAGCGCGACGGCCATCCGCGCGTTCTGCCAGCCGAAGTGGTAGACGGTGCCGGCGTCGAAGAGGAAGTTCTGGGCGACCGGCCCGCCGACCTCGGTGCCCATCTCCTCGCGAACGAACTTCGCCGTCACGCCGATCCAGAGCTTGTCCGTGAATCGGCGGGCGGCCGAGAGACCGGCCACCATGTCGCTGAACGAGAACTGCCGGCCGGTTCCCTGCGGGCGAGCCTCGGACGTCTCGTCCATGGTCGTGTTCAGGAGCCCGAACTGGAGCCCCCAGATGACATCGAGGCTCGGCATCGCGCGGGCATAGGCGACGGTGTTGTAGTCCACGTCCGCGGGCCACTCGACGTGCGATAGGAGCACCTGATTGCCGCCTATCGCCGCGAGGGCGGCCGGATTGCGGAAGACCGCCGCGGCCCCTTCGATCACGGCGATCGAAGCGTCGCCGAGGGCGGCGCCCCGGGCATCGGGCACGATCTTGAGGAAGGTGCCGGAGGAGGTGCCGACCCGCTGGCCCCCCAGGCTCGTCTGCGCGGACGCAGGTCCGGCGGCGAGCGTGAAGAGGACGAGGACCGCGGCGGCGACTCTAGAATTCATAGCCGATTCCGAGCCGCATCGTCCGCATCCTCTCGAAGTTGGACGGGTCGTGTGCGCTGAAGACGTCGTACAGGTATCCGCGGTCGCTCGACCACGGCCCGCTCATGCCGCCGTATCCCAGCTGTCTCGGGCGGCCCGTCTGCGTGTCGAGGCCCGAGACCGTGACCGTCTTGTGATTCAGCATGTTCCAGCCCTGAAGCGTCAGCTCGAGTTCTCTCCCGCCGAGCTTCAGCGACTTGGTCAGCGTGAAGTTCAGCGAGGAATCGAACGGCCCGTTCTTCGAGTAGCTCTTCCCGGTGGGGAGTCCCACAGGGTTGACGGGCGTGTAGGCCTTGCCCGTACGGATGAGATAGTAGAAATTGAGGCCCCAATTGTCGGGCATGCGCACACCGAGGAGCTTCGGCCGGCCGCTGCGCCGATCCACGCGATAGTCGGCCGAGACCGTCAGCTTGTGCGGGCGGTTCCACCACATGAAGACCTCTTCGAGATCGGTCTCTCGCGCGTCCCCGCCCGCGGCCTGCACGACCTTGAGCAGGTTGGGGTCGCTGCTCTTGCCGGTGGCCAGAGAGTAGCTGTAGCTGACCGATCCGGAGAGGAAGCGGAGACGGCGCTTGCGCACCTCGATCTCGAAGCCGCGCGAGCGCGCGTAGTCCACGTTTCGGTAGAGGAAGAAGTTGCTGCGCCGCGCCGTGCCGGTGTCGTTCTCGATCGTGACGGTGACGGAAGTCGGGTAGTCGTAGATGTCCTTGTAGAAGAGTGTCACGTTCACCGCGGCGTCCTTCCGGAACTGGTGCCGCGCTCCCACTTCATACTGCACGGCGACCTCGGGGTTCAGGTTCGGGTTCCCGATGCGCGGGAAGCTCTCCGAGGAGATCGCCGAGGTCTTCGCGTAGACGTAGAAGTAGGTCGGCCGCTGGGTGAAGTGGCCGTAATTGAAGAACAGGTTGCTGTTTTCAGTGATCGGATGCGAGATCGAGAGGCGCGGTGAGATGCGGCCCTTCATCCGGTGCCCGAACAGCTCGCTCGTGTCGGCGTACCAGTCCTTGCGCAGCTCGGGCGTGACCGTGACGCGATTCGTGTCCTCGAAGTAGCGCTCCACCAGAGCGCCGGGGAACCAGTAATCGTAGCGCAGCCCGAGGTTCGCGATGAACCCCTCGTACTCGAGCCGGTCCTGAGCGTAGAGCGCGCCGGTGTTCGGGTAGACGTGGAAGAGGTCGTGCTCGCTGCCAAGGCCGTCCGGATCCTCGTCCCACGGATACTTGATGCTCAGGTACTGCACGTCCTCGTACTGCGCCTCGAGACCCCATCGGTACTGGTGACGCGGAGGCCGGTTGTACGCCCAGTCCCAGTTCGCGGACCAGAGGGTCACGAACCGGTCCCGCCAATCCGGAGCGTCGCCGCTGTCGTAGAAGAAGGGCAGGTCGAGTCCGAACGGCTGGAGCTGCGAATCGTCGCCCGGCACGTAGTCGCCCCAGAGCTTGCCGTTGACGCTCGAGTTGGTGCCCGAGAAGGAGCGCGTGAATCGAAGCGTGTGGAACGCGTTCTTCCCGAGCGACTGGGTCCAGGAGAGCGCCATCGTGTTCCAGTCGCGCGCCGAGGTCGTGTAGTGGTTCAGACGCCGAGCCCACGCCCATGGATAGTTGGACGTGTTTCGCGTCACGTCGCCGATGTCGCTCTGGCTGAAGCCCTGATCGAAGCTGATCGCCTTGGTGACCGAGAGGTTGAACTTGTGGTTCGCGAACGGCTGCCACGCGGTCTTGAAGGAAAGCCGCCAATCGTTCTCGGCGCGAGGAACGAAGAAGGAGCCGTACGTGTAATCCCGACCCATGAAGGAATCATGGTAGAAGGGATGCAGGCGCCCCTGATTCGTATCCTGGAGCAGCGGTTTCAGATACTCCTCGGCGAGCGACTGGGCATCCGGCCGGTAGCCGTACTCCCGCGGGCGCTTCACCTCGTCGAGTTCGTAGAGCTTCTTCCAGTAATCGTCACCGACCCCGTTCTCGCCCGGAAGATAACCGTCCGAGAGGTCGGTGGAGAGATCCAGGAAGAACGTCGCGTTTCCAGGGCGGCGGATGCCCAGCGCGGGCAGCACCTTCGTGAAAAGGAGATTCGGCCCCTGAACCTGGAAGTTCATGATGTCCGTGTTGTAGTTGTCGGAGAACGGCGTGCGGTCGGTCGTGTAACTCAGGTAGCCGTGGAAATCCGGCGTGCCTTCCTTGAGCTTCGCCTCGATGACTCCGGAGAGCGCCTGGCCGTACTTCGCGTCGTAACCGCCGGTGATGACGTTCAACTCGGCGACCGAGCGGGCGCTCAGGTTCTGGAGCGCCGTCTCGCCGGACAGGACGTCCTTCATCTTCACGCCGTCCACGACGAAGAGCACCTCATCGGAACGCCCGCCCCGGATGTGGATCTCGTCGTTGTCCTTCGTGACGCCGGCCTGCTGCTCGATGACCGACGCCAGCGCCGGTTCGGCCGTGAGCCGGGAGATGTCTTCGGAGGTGAGCGAGCGGGTCGTGGAAGCGAGCTGGACATCCACCAGGGGACGCTCGGCCGTGACCAGGACCTCATCGGTCTGGGTCGCCACCGTTTCCTTGAGCGAGAAGTCCGCCGTGACCGTGGCCCCGGCGGTGATGACGATGTTGTCCTTCGTGACGGCCTCGTACCCCAGGTAACTCGTCTTGACGGAGTAGGTGCCCGGAGGGACGAAGTGGATCTCGTAACTGCCGTCGTCCCTGGTCATGGCCCCGATGTGCGTGCCGACGACGAGGACGTTGGCGAAGGAGAGCGGCTTGCCGTTGGCCTTGTCGGTGACGCGGCCGACGATCATGCCTGCGGATTCCTGGGCGCTCGCCGCGGCGGCAGAGAGCAGCACCATGAGGATCATGTGGATCGAAGCTTTGCGAATCATCGTAGAGGCAATTTCATCTCGAAGGGCCGAGGCTCATGAAGAGAACGAAACGGCGTCATCAGGCGAGGAGAGTATCAACGGGTCCCTCGGGCGTCAAGGGCCGGGAGAGGAAAAATGAAGGCCGGGGGCTACTTTCCATCGCTCACGATCTTGACGCTCGCGCTGGCCCCGATGCGATCGGCTCCCGCGGCGACCATCCGCTGCGCGGTCTCGGTGTCGCGAATCCCACCCGCCGCCTTCACCCCCATTCCGGGGCCGACCACCGAGCGCAGGAGGCGCACATCCTCTACCGTGGCTCCTCCCGGTCCGAAGCCGGTCGAGGTCTTGACGAAGGCGGCCCCGGCCGCCTTGGCCAGGCGGGCCCCGCGGATCTTCTGGTCGTCATCGAGATAGGCCGTTTCCAGGATGACCTTGACGGGCGCCCTCCGGCCCGCGGCTTCGACGACGGCGCGGATGTCGTCTCGGACCGCTTCGTCCTCTCCGGCGCGGAGCGCCCCGACCGGGATCACCATGTCCACTTCCGTGGCGCCGAGCGCCACCACCCGCGAGGTCTCGAACGCCTTCACGGCGGAGCGGTGGTTGCCGAAAGGGAATCCGACGACAGAGCAGACGCCGACCGGCGAGGCGCGAAGTTCCTCGGCGGCGAGCCCGACCCAGGTCGGGTTCACGCATACCGTGGCGAATGAGTAGCGGCGGGCCTCGGCGCAGAGCCGCCGTACCTCCTCGGCGGAAGCCTCGGGGCGGAGCAGCGTGTGGTCAATGAACCGCGCGAGGTCCCCCTTCACCGGGCCGATGCCCGGGACGGCGCTCACGCGCGCCGCACCCGCGTCGGCGAAGAGCCGCACACGATCCTCGCAGACGACGGCGCAGCAGCCGTGCTCCGTGCACACGGTACAGAGGCGGAAGGTGCCGGGCACGGATGCGTTCATCGCGATTCCCTCTCGGGCGCGCGGGACTTCTCGGATTCCTCGAGTGCGGAGATCTTCTGCACTCGTTTGGCGTGGCGGCCGCCGGCGAAGTCGGTCGCGAGCCAGATGCGTACGAGCCGGCGAGCGTGGCCCGGGTTCACGAAGCGCGCACCGAGCGAGAGCACGTTGGCATCGTTGTGCTCGCGGCTGTTCCGGACGGAGTCGACGTCGTGACAGTTCGCCGCGCGCACGCCCTTGAACTTGTTGCATGCGATCGCGGAGCCGATCCCCGCCGCGTCAATGACGATGCCGCGGAAGCACTCGCCGCTTTGCACAGCGCGCGCCACCGCCGCGGCGATGTCGGGGTAGTCCACCGCATCCTTGGAGTGCGTTCCGACGTCCTTGACCGCATAGCGCAGTTCCTCGACGAGGAATCCGGCGAGATGCGTCTTGAGTTCGAGGCCGCCGTGATCCGCGCCGATGGCGACACGTCCGCGCGCGGGGATTTCGCGCTCCGTCTCGGCGAGCGCCTCGCGGACCATTCTCTCAATTTCGCGCGGGTCGGGTGGATTCGTCACGGCATCGAGTCCTCAGAAGCGGTCGAAGGGGAGCGGCAGGAGATCGAGGAGCGATGATGCTCTCGTCTCGCCCTGGACAGGTTCCCAGATCACGCGTGCCTTCGGCGAGAACTCGAGGAGCGTTTGGAGGCACCGGCCGCACGGCGCCGACGCCGAGTCCAAACGCACCCGTGCGAGCGCGACGATCTCCTTCTCGCCGGCCGCGACGGCGCGGTAGACGGCAAGCTGCCCCGCGCAGACCGAGAGCGATGGGACCGGGGCTTCCACGGAGCCGGCGGCGTAGACGGAG
>JAGVPR010000409.1 GCA_020052115.1 Candidatus Eiseniibacteriota bacterium | reverse complement strand
TCCTCGCGGATCGGCGCTCTGCGGTTCCCTTCGGTCGCTGTGACCTGCTCCCGGAAGGACTTCCACCTTCAAGTCAGTGCCCATGCTGGGCGTACCCAACGAAAGCGGCCCGGGATCCGCATCCCGGGCCGTTTCTGCCGCCACTCAGCCTGAGGCGAACGCCCCCGGCTCAGACCCCTTCGCCTTCGACGGGCTCATCCACGACAACCTCCGCCTCGACTTCCCCGTCGCGCTCGCGGCCGGTCTTTCTCGCCGGCTCCTCGAGGAGCTCCTCCGGAAGCGGCGGGCGGTTGCTGAACTTCGTACGGAACTCCTCCATCGCCTGCTCGTCCTGCTCCGCGAGGTACGCCTTCGCCGAGAGCACGATGCGATGGTTCTGCGGATCCACGCGCGTCACCTTGAGCGAGAGCTCATCGGCGGGACGGAACGCGTCGGAGGGCTTCTTGAGATTCTCGATCCCGAGCTGGGAGATCGGAATGAAGCCCTCGATGCCGCGCTCCAGCTCCACGATGACACCCTTCTCAAGGAGCCGCGTCACCACGGCCTGCACCGTGCTGCCCGCGCGGAACTCATCGGCGAGGTTCGGCCACGGATCCTCCTCGACCTGCTTCAGGCCGAGGGAAATCCGGCGATTGTCCTTGTCCACCGAGAGGATCTTCACCTCGACCTTGTCGCCCTTCTTCACGACCTCGCTCGGGTGATTCACCCGGCGCGTCCACGACATGTCGGAAATGTGGACGAGACCGTCAATCCCCTCTTCCAGCTCAACGAAGGCGCCGAAATTCGTCAGGTTCCGCACCTTGCCGGAGATGACCGAGCCGGCGGGATAGCGCTCGTCCAGCGTGAGCCAGGGATCCGGCTCCGTCTGCTTCAGGCCGAGCGAGATCTTCTCGTTATCCTTGTCCACCTTGAGCACCTGCGCCTCGATCTGATCGCCGATTGACAAGATCTTGGACGGATGCCGCACGTGCTTCGTCCATGACATCTCGGAGATGTGGATGAGGCCCTCGACGCCCTTCTCGAGTTCGATGAATGCGCCGTAGTCCGTGATGCTCACGACCTTTCCCTTGATGCGCATGCCGACCAGGTACTTCTGGTCCACCTGCTCCCACGGATACGGCGTGAGCTGCTTCAAGCCGAGGGAGATGCGCTCGCGCTCCGGGTCGAAGGAGAGGACCTTCACCTTGACGCGGTCGCCGATCGAGACGACCTCCGACGGATGGCTCACGCGGCCCCACGACATGTCCGTGATGTGGAGCAGGCCGTCTATGCCGCCAAGATCCACGAACGCGCCGAAGTCGGTGATGTTCTTGACCTGGCCCTCGCGGATCTGGCCTTCCTGGAGGTCCTTCAGGACCGCGCTCTTCATCCGGTCGCGCTCCTCCTCGAGGACCACGCGCCGGCTGACGACGATATTGCGGCGACGCTTGTTCAGCTTGATGATCTTGAAGTGCAGCGTCTGTGTCATCAGGCTGTCAATGTTCGGCATCTGCCGGAGAGCGATCTGGCTTCCGGGCAGGAATGCTTCAACGCCGAAGAGATCAACGACCGCACCACCCTTGATCTTGCGCAGGATGCGACCCTCGACGATCTCGCCCTTGTCGGCCGCTTCCTTCACGCGGTCCCAGACCTTGACGAAATCGGCGCGTTGCTTCGACAGGACCACGAGGCCGTCCTGGTTCTCCATCTTCTCCAGGTAGACCTCGATCGTCTCCCCGACCTTGATGCTGCTCAGATCCGAGAATTCCTCGATCGGGATGACGCCCTCGGACTTGAAGCCGATGTCCACGAGGACTTCCTTGTCGTCAATGTGCAGGATCGTTCCGTGAACGATCTCGCCCTCTTGGAGGTTCTTCATCGAATCCTCGTAGAGGCCCATCACCTGCGCTTTCGACGCCGCCTCGAGGGCTTCGTCGTCGTCAATGGGGATTGCCCCGCTCGGCGGGGCGCCGTTGTCCCGAATCGGCGCCGGGGTTTCATCCACCTGAACGGCGGAAGTGCCCGTCTCGACCTGCTCGGGAGTCTGCATCTCCTCGGTCATGATGCTTCGCCTCCTTGATGACGCCTGAAACTGCCGGCGGAACGCGATGTCTGGCGAACCGATGCGACCGCCGGGTGAGAGAACGAAAAGGCGCGCCCTGTTCCGGAAACGACGACCACCAGGGCACGCCGCTTACAGATCCGCGCCGCGCGCGAATCCTCCAACCGGATGAGCTACCGCAGAAAGGGTAGACGAAGCGCCCCGTCACGGCAATCGGATTGTGGCCGGCGCTCCTAGGCCCGTTTTCGCGCCTCTTCGGCCGCGCGGAGCACCGCGCTCACCTGCTCCTCGATCGAGAGGTCCGTGGTGTCAACCTCCACCGATCCCTCGGCGCGCCGAAGAGGGCTCGCCGCCCGCCCGGAATCGCGCCGGTCGCGCTCCTCGATATCCGTGCGCACCTCCTCGAGGGGCGGAGCGCTGCCGCTTCTCGACTCGATCTCCCGGTGCCGGCGCGTCGCCCTCTCCCCCACGCTCGCGACCAGGAAGATCTTCACCTCGGCTTCGGGGAAAACGACCGTGCCGATATCCCGCCCTTCCATGACCACGCCGCCGACTGCGCCGAGGGCCCGCTGCAGCTCGACCATGCGCGCGCGCACGCCCGGGTGCTCGGCGATGCGCGACGCCCGATCGGAGATTTCGAGT
>JAGVPR010000190.1 GCA_020052115.1 Candidatus Eiseniibacteriota bacterium | reverse complement strand
GAAGCCGGCTTCATAGACCGACACCTTCGCGCCGATGCCGTCCCGGTTCGAGAAGCCGGCGCCGAGGTCGTGCCGGTGGCCGATCGGGTGGACGATGAGATAGGCCGCGTCGTTGCGATCGTTGACGAAGAGATAGTTCTGCGCCGGGGAGTGCTCGTTGCCGGCCGCGAGGTCCAGATCGCCGTCGTTGTCGTAATCCCCCCACGCGACGCCGTCAGTGCTGCCGAGGCCGAATTCGGCTTGCTCGGTGAAGGTCCCGTCGGCGTTGTTCACGTAGAGGTAGTTCTGGTCCGCCGATGTGAAGTCGCCATTTCCGACCGCAAGGTCCAGATCCCCGTCGTTGTCCGCGTCGCCCCAGTTGAGAGTGTTCGTGTCGCGATCCCCGAACTGCGCTTGCCCCGTGAATTGGCCCGTGCCGTCGTTCACGTAGAGGGAGCAGGCTCCGGCTTCCCAGTTCCCGACCGCGAGGTCGAGATCGCCGTCGGTGTCGTAGTCGCCCCAGGCGAGGCAGGCGGTGTCGCCCGTTCCGAAATCGGCGCGCGCGGTGAACGTGTCGTCGCCGTTGTTGATGTAGAGGTAGTTCTGGCCGACGTATCCGAAGCCGCCCATGCCCACCGCGAGATCGAGATCGCCGTCGTTATCGGCGTCTCCCCAGACGAGTGAACAGGTCTGTCCCGTGCCGAATTCCTGGCGGCCCGTGAACGTGCCGTTGCCGTTGTTCTCGTAGAGGGAGTTCGGCTGCACGTTGCCGAGGATCCCGTTGCCGACGGCGAGGTCGAGGTCGCCGTCGTTGTCGTAGTCCCCCCACGCCATCGAGATCGTGTTGTAGAGGCCGAACTGATCCTGACGCGTGAACGTGCCGTTCCCGTTGTTGATGTAGAGCCGGTTCTGGCCACCGGCGCTGAAGCCGACGGCCATGTCGGCATCGCCGTCGTTGTCGTAGTCACCCCATACGACCACGAACGTTGTTCCGGAGCCGAACTGGCTCTGCTCGGTGAAGGTGCCGTTCCCGTTGTTCATGAATAGCTTGTTCGGCGGGAGCCCGATGTTGCCGACGGCAAGGTCGAGGTCACCGTCATTGTCGGAGTCTTCCCACGCGACCGCGATCGTCGCGCCCAGGCCAAACTGGGCCTGCTGGGCGAATCCCGCGTACAGGGCGGCCGGCGCCAGGAGCGCCGCGCAGGCCAGGGCCAAGAGCATGTTCCTCGGGTTCATCGTCGTCTCCTCCCATCGAGTGTTGTGGCATACCGGCGAGGCGTCCGTCTCGCGGCCGGTCGGCGGCCGGCCCACGGCGCTCGTCGGTCCCCGGTAGATCGCGTCAATTCGATGGCCGTTTCTGAAACTGGCCGTGGCGTTTCTAGAAATGATAAGAGACGGCTTCGCCCGCCGTCAAGAGCGAATATTTCCTCAACTATGAGCGGGTTATGGCCGAAGAAACAACTTGACTGGGATGCCGCGCCGTGTCATTTTTAGAAACGGCCGGAGGGAAACCTCCCGCTTTGAGAATGCCGGGGGGGGACGAACATGAGCGGTCGCACGCCGCCGAGCGGGCTGCCGCGATCCTTCCGCGGGATCTGGGAGGCGCTGAAGGCTGCCGATGAGAAGGCAGCGTCACGGCAGGCGCTCGCCCGTGATCTCGGGGTCGCGACGCACACGCTCCAGAGAATCCTCGTCAGCGGGGATGTGCCGTCCTTTGCCAAGGGCACGAACAACCGGATCCGCCGGGCGTGGGCGCGCACCCTTGCGCGGCTCGCGCGGCAGCTCGGCCACGATCCGCGCGAGTGGGTAGAAGCCGCCGGTATCCGCTGGGAGCCCGACATCGAAGCGGCCGTGAACGCGGCGCTCCTTGGGATCGAGCGACGGCCGGCCGCGCGTTCGGCGACGACCACTGCGGTGAGAGGGACGCGGACTCGGGGGCATGCCGGCGCCGTAAGGCTTGCGGTGGTTCGCGGGTCACCCCTTGCGACGGCGCTTCGGCTGCACGGCATGTCCTTCCTCGAACGGTACGCGCGGCGGCTCGTGAACTCCCTCGAACCGGGGAGCGCTATCGAGAGCGCCGTCGTGAGTGAGGAGGAGGCGGTGGCCGATCTTCTCGGGCCATCGCCTTCGTACGACATGGCGGCCGGCGTGATCGCCACGGTTTCGAGGCGGGCGGCAGCGGCGAGCTTCCATGTGATCCCGGGCTGGCGAGGTCACATCGAGGCGGTCGCGTTGCGGATCGAGGGTTCGACAGCTCCCTTTCCCGGCTGGCGCGACGTCACGCCCGGTTCAGCGACGAGGGTCGCCGCGCTCGATGAGGCCGCGAGGCAGTATCTGATCGCTCAGCGCGGATTCGCCGCGGAGAGTCTCGCGGTCATCTGCTGCGATGCGGGGGCGGAGCTGTCGGGCGCAGTGGCGCGGATGCTCGAGAGATCGAGGAGCGAAGCGATCGTGCTCGTGGGTCTCGAATGGTCGTGCAGAAGCGCGCGAGAGACGCTGGCCGCGATTGACCGATTCGCTCTGAAAGATGTGGCCGGCAATCCTCGGCCGAGCTATCCCCTTTCGATCGCCGTTTCGGCGCGCGCCAACTCCTGGGCGGGGTGGCTCGATCGGGCGCGCGACGAGGAGATGTTCGAATGTGCGGTCGAGGATGCCGCACATCTGTATGCCGATGCCGCCGCGGAGATCGAACTCGGGGGCCGTGCCGGGTGGGTCGCCGCGTTCAAGCCTGAACACTTCGCGCTTGCGACGCCGGCGTTTCAGGCGGCGTACTGCGCGCGGTTGGTCGGCCTCCTCGCGGAGGACCTCCGGCCGGTGGTCGAGCCGCGCCTGAGCTCCCTGTCGCCGGTAGACCGCGCCGACCGCATCGGTGCGATCGCCTCGACGCTGGTGCCGGGAGAGTGGCGCGAGGCGCTCGATGCGGCGCGAGCCCGCCTGCCGGCGATGCATGCGATCGAGGCGCCCTCGTCGGCGGGAGCGTCGCGGTTCTGCCGTTCGTGCTCCGTCTCGCTCTTCGACGAGCACAACCGGGGCGTGTCCGATCGGTACTGCCGCTACTGCGCCGACGACGAGGGGCAGCTCAAGCCGCGCGAGGAGGTGCGGCGACTTCTTGCGGGATGGATCGCTCACTGGCAGGGCGGCGTTGACGAGAAGGAGTCGTACGAGCGGGCGGACAGTCTCATGAGCGCGATGCCGGCGTGGAGCAGGAATTGAGGGGCGCTGTCAGGCTCTTCGCTTCCGCCCTGCCGGGCTGCCGATAATCGCGTCGGCTCCGCTCGCTGCAAGCTCAGCCAAAGGAAGCACCAAGACACGACGCTCGATGTCGTATTGAACGTCCCCGGGGTAGAGAACGACCAGGCGTTCGAGACCGAGATCCTCGAGGGCGATTCGCATGGAGGGTGTCATGCGCGGCGCGTCCTGAAATTTGACCTCGACGCCGATGCGCCGGCCGCGTACGAAGAGCAAGAGATCCAGCTCGGCCCCTGTATGGGTCGCCCAGAAGTAAGCTGCATCGGCCTGGACGGCGCGAAGGGTCTCCTCGATTGCATAACCTTCCCAGGAGGCGCCGGCCTTGGGGTGAGAGAGAATCTCTCGCTCAGTGACGACGCCCAAGAGTGAATGAAGCAGGCCGCTGTCGGGCAGGTAGATCTTCGGCGACTTGACCTGTCGTTTCTTGAGGTTCTCGTGCCACGGTTGGAGCTGTCTGACGAGGAAGAGCCCGGTCAGGAGATCCAGATATCGCCGAGCCGTTGGCTCGCTGACGCCCAATGAGCGGGAGGCCTCCGCCGCGTTCCAGATGCCGCCGTGGTAATGAGCGAGCATCGTCCAGAAGCGGAGGATAGTCGTCGCAGGGGTCGTGATGCCGAGCTGCGGCAGGTCGCGCTCCAGGTACGTGTGGATGAACTGCCGGCGCCAGACGGCGCTTGCTTGCTCCGAACGGGCAAGATATGCGGACGGGAAGCCGCCGCGCCGCCAGTGCCGCATCAGCGCTTTCACGCCCAGCTCCTGCAGCCCGAACCCGCTCAAGGTCACGGTCTCGATCCGGCCGGCGAGCGTCTCCGAAGATTGGCGAGTGAGCTCGGCGCCCGCGCTTCCGAGGATCAGGAATCGAGATCGGAGCGGCCGCCGATCAGCCAGCACGCGGAGAATCGGGAAGAGGTCGGGCCGTCGCTGAATCTCGTCAATGACGACGATGCCCCTGAGCGGAGCCAGAGCCGTCATGGGCTCTGCGAGCCGAGCGAGGCTGCGCGGGTCTTCGAGATCGAAGTAGCCCGGCGAGTCCGCGGGCACGATCTCCCGTGCCAGCGTCGTCTTGCCCGATTGCCGCGGCCCGACAAGCGCCGTCACGCGGCTTCGTCTGAGGGAAGCCCGGATTGCGGCCAGCCATTGCGGACGATCGATCATGCCCGGAATCCTACCACGAAAATCGAACACCGCAAGTTCGAATTTCATGGTAATGGATGGAGGGTCGGACGGCCGCTCAGCGGCTGAGCCGGTCAAGCTCCAGACGGAAGCCCTTGACCGTCAGACCGGGGGCCGGATAGAAGTCCAGCTCGGGGGCACGCACGAAGCCCATGCGTTCGTAGAGAAGCATCGCCGTCTGCATCATGTCGCTCGTGTGCAGGGTCATCGCCGGGGCGCCCGATCGTCGCGCGCGCCGGATGCACTCATCCATCAGCGCGCGGGCGATGCCTCGGCCGCGCAGAGCGGGTGGCACGGCGAGGAGGCGGACCTCAGGAAACGGCCTCGATTCCGACTCCGGCGCCCTTTGGGTCCCGGCCGCGTACAAGAGCACCGCGCCGACGATCGCGCCGTCTTGCACGGCGACGATCTGCGTGGCTGAGTCCGCCGAAGCGAGCGTCGCCAGGATGTTCTGCCGGTACATGTCCCAATGCTCGCCGAGCGGGATGGAGTACTCCTCGTACGCGGCCAGCGTCAGCGCGCGGATCGCGACTTGGTCCGGAAGACGGGCTTCTCGGATTTGGAGGTGGGCCTGGTCCATCGCATCCTCCTTCCGAATCCGTTGCTGTCACTCCGCACGGGTCAGGGCAAGCTGACTCGGCGTGTGGCTGGGAATCCTGCCTCCCTAGTCCTTCACCACTCTGTTCAGCACGAACGAAATCACCGTCATGAGGATCGTCCCGACCAGGGCCGGCCCGAAGCCGTGCACCTCGAACCCCTGCACGACGGTCCCCGCAAGCCAGAAGAGCAGGGCGTTCAAGACGAGCAGGAAGAGCCCCAGCGTCACGATCGTGAGCGGGAGCGTCAGGAGGACCAGGACCGGCCTCACGATCGCGTTGAGGATTCCGAGCACGAGTGCGGTGATCCCGAGCGCGAAGACGCGCGCGAAGATGTTCGAGCCGGTGATGTCAATCCCGCGGACGAACAATGCCGTCAAGGCGAGAGCGGCGCACATCACGATGAACCGGACGAGAAAGCCAGGCATCCGCGACCTCCTTGGACCCACGGCGGTGCGGGGTCCGCGCGGTTCGAGTCTACGACGGCCGGCTGCGCGCCGGCGCGCCTCCTTCGAGGAGCGCCCGCATGAGCCGCACGCCGCCGCGGGCCTCTCCCACCGACCAGGCGAAGAGAAGATGCCGCCATCCTGCGAGAGCGACCGAGGGACCGCGGCTCACGCTGATGGCGGGTACTGCGAACGCCTCGCTGGGCGAGAACGTGCTCCCGCCATCCTTCGAGAGCGCGAGCGCGAGCCCCGTCGTTCCCCCAACCGACTCCTCCCAGCAGACGACGACCAGCGAATCGCGAGCGAAGAGAGTGGGGTGCATCTGATCCGCGCCCGGTGCCGCAGGGGCGAGCGTCACAGGAGCCGGGAGGAGCGAGTCATCGAGCGAGGCCGCGAAGAACTTCACGGCCCGCGCGCCCCCGGCGCCGGTTGACCACGCGGCGGCCCACCGCCGGTCCCGGAGCATCAAGACCGCAGGGCCGTCGGAAGGGCAGACCTCGGTGCGCCAGCCTTCATCCGCGATCGAGCGCGTCGTATCGAAGGTCGCCCCGCGGTCGCGCGAGCGCGCGAACGCTATGTCACGCACGTTCTCCACGTCATTCCGGAAGAGAAGGAGCACATCATACTCATGTACCGCGACGGCCGGCCGGCAGCCCGGGCACACGCCGTGAGCGAGCGCGGCGGTCACATCCACGGAGGGGAGGAAGCTCCGCGCGCCGTCCAAGGAGTGAGTCAGCCGTACGTGCGCTCGATTCGGATCCTCAGGCGTGCCGTCACGGGAATCGAGCCACGCGGCCCACATCGCGCCGGCCTCGTCAATGCACATCGCCGCACACGCCTGCGCCGTCGAGTCCGGGCCGTCGTCCACGCGCACGGACGGCAGGAACGAAGCACCTCCGTCGTCCGAGCGCGAGCAGTACACATCGAGGTCCCGAGGCGCGTCCCCGCCCGAGCGGCGATCGGTCCACAACGCGTGGATCATCCCCTGCCGGTCGAGCGCGATCCGGGGCGCCGTCTGGCCGCTTCCGGCGACGGCGACCTTGCCGGGGCGGTCATTGACACGGGCCGTCTCGGTGAAGCGTGCGCCGAGATCGGCCGACCGGGCGAGAAGGATGTCCGTGGAATCGCCGGCGGACGCCGTCCAGGCGAGATAGATGACGGCATCGGGCCCGCACTCGAGCGACGCGTTACCGGCGGTCGTGACCACGCTGTCGCTGTCGGCCGCCGCGGGCGCAGGAAGCCGAAGGAGCACGTCCACCGGTGCGCCCTCCCACTCGAGCGGGCTGGCCGATTCCGTCGTGCGCGCGCGCTTTCCGCATCCGGATAGTGCGAGCGAAGCGACGGCGATTGCAACGAAAGCCGCCCGCCACGCCGCCGATGTGCACCTTCGGAGCAACATCTTCTCTGCATCTCCTCCTGCGGGAAGGCTCGCCTCGGGCCGCGCCGCCTTGACCTCGCCTGCAGCGAAAACTATAGTCGGACCGAAACCCTCGAGCACGTGGAATCGCATGCCGCCCTGAAGGAGGTCACGATGCGACAGTGGATCGCCTTTGCCTTCGTCTTCTTGCTTGCCGCCGGCTGCGGCACCAGCGATCGGCGCTCCGAGACCTCGACGCCGGCGCCTTTCCGCGTTGCGCTGCTCCTCACCGGCCCGATCTCCGACGATGGGTGGAACGCGAGCGCGTATGAAGGCCTGCAGGTCATCCGCGACCAGATGGGCGCCGAGGTTTCGTACGTCGAGAGCCTCGAGAAGAGCCAGTTCGAGGAGAACTTCCGGCAGTACGCATCGCAGGGCTACCGGCTCATCCTCGGGCATGGATACGAGTTCGGCGATGCCGCGATGCGCGTCGCGGAGGCTTTCCCCAAGACGACGTTCGTCGTGATCGCAGGGAACAAATCGGCCGTGAACGTCGCGTCCGTGAACTTCCGCCTCGAGGAGGCGACGTACGAGCTGGGCGTGCTGAGCGCGATGATGTCCCGCACCGGGGTGGCGGGCCTGGTCGGCGGGGAGGAGATCCCGTCCCTCGCGCCGGGGTTCGATGCCTTCGTGATCGGTGCCCATTCCGTCAAGCCCGGCTTCAGGGTGATCACGAAGTACGTCGGCAACTGGAGCGACGTCACGCTCGCGAAGGAGCACGCGTCCGCGCTGATCGCTCAGGGAGCCGACATCATCTTCCAGAACGCCGACAAGGCGGGCCTGGGTGTTTTCCAGGCCGTGGAGGAGCATCCAGGGACGTATGCCTTCGGGTCCAACAAGGATCAGAACGGTCTGGCCCCGGCGGTAATACTCGGGAGCGCGGTGATTGACGTGCCCAAGGCGCTCCTGCACGTCGCGCGGCAGGTCAACGCCGGGACGTTCGTTCACGTCGTTCAAGGGCTCGGGATCCGGGATGGGATCGTCTTCGTGAAATACAATGATCTGCTCGTGAGCCACATCGCGCTCGAGACGCGTAAGAAGCTGATCGAGGTGCAGCGGGATATCCGGCAGGGGAAGTTGCAGGTGCTCGCGGGCGCGGCTCCGGCGGAGGAGCGATAGGCGAGGGGACCGACGCTACGCCGCCTCCTCTCCGTCACCCGCCCGGTCCTTCACCGCCCGCACGAGCGAATACACGGTGAGCCCCGCTGCCGCAAGGAACGTCACCGCGAACGCCGCGATGATCCCCCACTGAGGCGCCGCCTGCACGGCTTCATCGGCCCGCGCCGGCGCGAGAGTGAGCGCGCGGAGCTGGTGCCGCGTGATCACCATGAAGAGCACGGCGACCGCCGTGAGTTCCACGGCCCGTCGCACGAAACGCTTCTCCGCGATCGGATCCCGGATCAGCACGAGGAAGATGAGAAGCGCCACACCCGCGACGATTCCCACGGTGAGCGGGATCATCGTCGCGGCCCCTTCGCGCATGAAGGCGATCAGCACGTCGCGCGGAACGGCGAAGAGGAGCCAGAAGCCGCTCGCGATCTGGAGTCCTGTCGCGATGATCGCCGCACGGACGCCGAAGCGCGCCATCTCCGCGGCCGCGCCGAGGGTCCCCTTCGCGCGCGCGATCGCCACGCG
>JAGVPR010000225.1 GCA_020052115.1 Candidatus Eiseniibacteriota bacterium | reverse complement strand
GTGCAATGGTCCGGCGGCATCGTGCGGCCCGCTCCGAAGGTGGACGCCGTCTTCGGCGCCGCTTACGACGTGCTGCTCGTGAACCCGGAGGACGCGGCGCGATTCCGCACGGCGGACCGGCGGAGCCTGCCCCCGGCAGCCCTCGAGGGCGACTACTTCGGCTCCACGCCGAACGGGTGGGTGAAGATCGTCGTCAACAAGCGGGGTTTCTGCCGCGCCACCTACGAGGATCTGGACAAGGCCGTCACCGCCTCTTCGATAGACCTCGCGACCGTGCGTCTCTACGGCGGCGGCTCGGCCAATCTCGACGAGGCCGCGGATGTTCTCGATCTGCCTAGCTGGATGCAGCAGGTCGCCTTGCGTGTGGACGATCGGGACGGCGACGGCGAATTCGAGCCGGGCGATGCGCTGCTGTTCTTCGGCCGGGCCGTGGACGGCTGGGGCGACGACTACGGCGTTGACACGCTGCGCCAGCGATGGGTGGAGAACCAGTACACATCGGAGAACATGTACTGGCTCACCTGGGGCGGGACCTGGAACGATCCGTTGCGCCGGATCCAATCGGCGGCCGCACCGCCGGCCGGCGGCGCTCCGGTCCGCGAGTTCGCCGAACGCAAGCATCTCGAGCTCAACCGCGAGTACGACCACGTGCTCTTCGAAACCCGATATCGCTGGGAGAAGTGGTGGTGGCAGGCGCTGAGCGACGGCGAGACGGGCGATCCCGCGCGTCTCTACGCGGCGGCTCTCGCCGATCCCGACACGACCCGGCCGATGCGGCTCTGGGCAAGATTCTGGGGCGCGAACTCGAGCTACTCCTCCTACCTCCGCGATCACTACCTCAAAGTGCAGATGAACGGCCAAGTCGTGGCCGAGAGGTCCTGGGAGGGGTGGACCCGGCAGGACGTCGTGGTGTCGGGGACCTGGGGGCGGCGGAACAACATCCTCGCGGTGACCGTCCCGACGCTGACGGACACGACGAACGACAACCGGCGCGACATTATCAATTTCGCATGGTTCGAGATGGACTACACGCGGCGGCTGCGCGCTTCGGACGGTCTGTTGGAGTTCTCGTCCCCGGATTCGTCCGGTCCGGTCACGCTCGCCGTGACCGGGCTTGCCGGCGGGGTCGCGCACCAGCTCTTCGACATCACGGACCCCTTCGTTCCCGTGGAGTTGGCCGGCGGGACCGTGGCCGCCTCCACCGACGGCGATTCGCTCGCTTTCGGCATCACTCCCGGCGGCTCGGCGAAGAGGCTCTATCTCCTGCGCGCCACGAAGTACCTCGCGCCGCTGCGGGTCTCGCGGGACGCGGCGCCTTCGAGCTACCTGAGGGAGCGTACCGATCGTGTGGACTACATCATCGTGACGGATCCGGCGTTTGCGAGTGCGGCCTCGGCGATCCGGGACCTGCGCGAATCGAGCATCCCGGGGATCGAGGACCCGCGCGCCGTCGTTGTGTCGGTGGAGGACATCTACGACGAATTCTCGTGGGGGCTTCCGGACGTCTCGGCGATCCGTAACTTCTTCGAGTGGGCTTACAACAACTGGAATGGCGGCGATCCCAACTACCATCCGACCTACGGCCTGCTGCTCGGCGATGCGACGTTCGATCCGCGGGACTTCGACGCCGACGGCCTGAAGACATACGTTCTGGCCTACGAGACCTCGCCTTCAGGGGGCCAGCAGTACGTCGTGGACGACTGGTACGCCAGCTTCGACGGTCCCCGTGACGACGAGGCGGACATGTTCCTCGGCCGCCTGCCCGCCGCGAATCTGCAGGAGGCGGAGGCGCTCGTCGGCAAGACCCTCCACTACCTGAGCCACCCGGATCGCAGCGGGTGGAGCATCCGCACGCTGCTCGTCGCGGACGATATCTGTCAAGCCGGGCACCCCGATGGGCTCGGCTTCGCGCACCAGGTTCAAACCGAGGATCTCGACAGGTTCCATGTTCCGCGGCCGCTGGACCGCGTCAAGCTCTACCTCATCGAGTACGGGAGCAGCTGCTCGATCATCCAGAAGCCGACGGCTCAGGCCGATCTCCTCAAGCTGATCGAGCAGGGCGCCTGGCTTCTCAACTACGCCGGGCACGGCGGCACGACACAGCTCGCCGATGAGCGCGTGCTCGACCGCCAGAACGTCCCCTCGCTGACGAACATTGACCGCCTGCCGTTCTTCCTGACCGCCTCGTGCGCCGTCGGGAAGTTCGATTCCCAGGAGGAGGGGCTCGGCGAGGCGATGGTCAAGAACCCGGCGGGTGGCTCCGTGGCGACGTTCGCGGCGACGGAAGTCGCTTTCGCCAGCGACAACGAGCTTCTGAACAACGCCGTCATGGACCTGCTCTTCCCCCGAGGTACCGCGCTCGTTGACACGATGACGACGATCGGATTCGCGACCGTGATCGCGAAGAACACCGTCGTGGCGTCCACGGCGCACCGGTACGTCCTCCAGGGCGACCCGGCGCTTCGGCTGGCCATTCCGCCGCTCCGCGTGGATCTGGAACGGACCGACGCCCAGGGAGCGCGCGCCGGCGCTCCGCGCGACACGCTCCTGCGCGGCGAACGGGTCAGCGTCAGCGGCACCGTGCGCGGCTTGGGCGGCAGCATCGCGACCGATTTCAACGGCCGCGCGCACGTTCTGGTCTCCGACTCGGAGATCGAGAAGGTCCCGGCCCCGGGACAGCCGTTGCTCGACTACTTCCTGCCCGGCGCTCCGATCTACCGAGGGGACTTGAACGTCACGGCCGGCCGCTTCGACGCGACGTTCGTCGTGCCGCGCGTTCTCAACTCGGAGACTCCGCGCGGCCTCGGTCGCATCCGCATCCACGTGGCCTCGTCCTCGAACGAGGGGGTGGGTGTCATTGATTCGCTCTTCATGTCCACCAGCATCGTGACGACCGCCGACACGGCCGGCCCCGTCATCAGCTTCGTGGACTTCCCCGGCGGCTCGCTGCGGGCGGGGCAGAAGCTCAGGGTCTCGCTCTCGGACAGCTCGGGGATCAACATCACGGAGCTCCAGCAAAGCCGCGCGGTGACGGTGACCGTGGAGGACCGCTTCGAAAACGACCTACTCCTGACCGATCTCACGGCGCAACTGACCTTCGTGGACGGTTACCAGCAGGGCGAGGTGGACTACGTCGTCCCCGGCCGGCCGACATTGAGCCCGGGGCAGCAGTACACGCTCGTCGTCCGAGCGGCGGACTCGCAGAACAACCTCTCCATGCTCCGGCAAGACTTCACGTTCCTGACCGAGGGGGAGCTGAAGATCGAGCAGGCCTACGCGTTCCCCAGCCCGACCACAGGCGCCACACGGATTTTCTTCAAGCCGACGACGGACGCCGGCGAGGTCACGGTGAAGATCCTGACCGTCTCTGGCCGTACGATCCGGACCCTGAACGGCTCGGTGGATGCCAGCCAGTGGGCTTCGCAGCCGATCCCTTGGGACGGCCGCGACGAGGAGGGGGATCAGGTCGCGATCGGCGTGTACTTCTTCAAGATCGAGGCCCGTGCATCCGATGGAGGAAGCAAGGCGAGCGTTGTCGGGAAGGTCGCAGTTTCGCGATAGAGGGTTCTCCGGGGTCCAGCGGAGCGTCCCACGGCGCTGTAACGTGTTGAAATCGAAGGGACAAATGCCGCGTTGACGATTCCGCGCGGCCGGTGCTAGACTTCGCATATCCGTTGCCTGATGGCGGTCCCAGCCCCGTACAGGCGACCTTCCGCGCGCCGGGGGGCGGAAGCGAACCCTGGTCTCTGCGCCAAGAGCCGTTGGAGGTCCTTCCATGATTCGCTTCACACTGGTCCTTGCCCTGGCGATCCTCTTTCTGGTCCCCGCCTCAGAGGTACGAGCCCAGTCCACGGCAGGCGCTCAGTCGCTGCTCATCACGCCTGGAGCGCGAGCTGATGCCATGGGGCGCGCTTATTCCGCGATCGCCAGCGATGCGACGGGCACGTGGTGGAACCCGGCGGCTCTTGCTTACATCGGGGGCAAGAATCTGTCGTTCATGCACACGCAGCTCGTCCCTGGCCTCGCGGACGACGTCTATTACGAGTTTTTTGGTTACGCGCAGGATATCCCGGGCTGGGGCGGGGTCGGCGCGAACTTCATCTACCTGACCTATGGCAAGAGCCAGGGCGCGGACGAGCAGGGCACTCCGACGGGCGAGTTCACCTCGTACGAGGTCGCGCTCTCGGCTGCCGCCGGCACGGAACTGCTCCGCAATCTTTCGGCGGGGCTCGCGGTCAAGTTCGTCTATGTGAGCCTGGCACCGGCGGACGTAACGCTCGACAGGGTGGCCGGCAACGGCAGCACCTTCGCGGTTGACCTGGGCACGTACTACCGCTTTCCGTCCGTGCCGCTCACATTCGCGGCTGTCTTCCAGAATCTCGGGCCGAACATCGCCTACATTGACGAGGCGCAGTCCGATCCTCTCGGCCGGAACCTCAAAGTCGGGGTGGCCTACGAGATCCTCCGTGCGGAGGACATGGGCTTGCTCGGCTCGTTCGATTTCAACCAGCCGTTGGTCTACACCGACAACATGGAGCAGCCGATCCTGAACGGCGGTCTCGAGTTCAGCTACGCCGGCATGCTGGCTCTCCGCGGCGGGTACATCTACGACCACGAGGGGACGATCGAGGACCCGACGTTCGGTGTCGGCCTGGCCTACAAGGGCTTCAGCTTCGACTACGCGAGCGTGCCGCAGTCGAAGCACCTGAACGAGCGCGTCAGTAAGTTCTCCCTGAACGCGAAGTTCTAGCCGAGTCGGGGGAAGACCGGGAGCGGCGGCCGTGAACCGGCTCGTCCCACGTGCTTTCTTCGCGGCGTTCGGCGCGATGGCGATCATCGCTGCCGTGGCAGCGCGAGTTGTCTCCAGCCCGCTTCCATCCGGAGGCGGGCTTTCTGTTCTCGGCACTCCTCTCGACGGATGGCCGAGAAGTCTCGGCGCTCCTGCCTCCCGCGTCTCCCTCGTGCCCGTGGATATTGACCGCGACGGACGGCGCGAACTCGTCATCGCCGCCGACAGCGCCCTCTACGCCCTCAGCGCCGACGGCTCCCCGTTCTTCGGCCAGGAGCCCCGCGTGGGCGCTGTCCTTCCGGCCCGTTTCACGGGTGAGGTCGCGGCGACCCAGCGATTCGTTCTGAACCCCGATCTCCCCGAACGCACGACATGGATCGCCGCGAGCATCGCCGGCCGGGGCCTCTACCTCTGGGATGCCGAAGGGCGGTTCTTCGCCGAATCGGCGGCGGCCCCCATCGCGACGACCGGTCCGGTCCTCCCGATCGGCGTCGGCGCGGATCCCGTGGCGCGCTTCGCGGTGTCGGGGCGGGCCGATGGGAGTCTTCGCGCCTTCCCGTTCGAGGTCGAGATCGCAGACGGCGCATGGTGCGGCGGCGAAGCGATCGCCGCGCTCGCCACCGTAGACCGCTCCGGCCTTTCAGGTGATGAACTGGTCGCCGTCTCCGTGTCCGGTCTCGTCGGCGTCTTCCGCGTCGTCGAGAATTCCCCGATGGCGGTTGGGTGGCCGGCGACCGGCGTCGCGACGGGAGGCGGGCGGCCTGCGACGCGGCTGAGATGGGTGCTGAGCGGGGACGTGGACCGCTCCGACTCGGGGTCGCCGGAGATCGTCATTGCCGACTCGAGCGGGACGGTTGATCTGCTCGACGGCGTGGGCGAAGAGCTTTCGGGCTGGCCGCTCTCGTTGGGGACCGGCCTTGCGACGAGCCCTGTCCTCGGAGACGTGGACGGCGACGGCAGGCTCGAGATCGTCGCCGTGGATGTGGACGGGCGCGTGCACGTGATCCGCTACAGCGGGGCGCGGCCGGCCGGCTGGCCGCGGGACTTCGTCGGGGAAGC
>JAGVPR010000241.1 GCA_020052115.1 Candidatus Eiseniibacteriota bacterium | reverse complement strand
TCCTCGCGGCCCGAGCCCTCACACTCCCGCTCGAGCGCCTCGCGGTGGCGGCTCGGCGCTGGTCTCACGGCGAGTTCGCGCACCGGGTCGAGATCTCTCGCCCTAGCGAGCTTGCCGATCTCGCGGCCGCGCTCAACAGCATGGCCGGCTCGCTCTGGCAGCGTGACGACACGATCCGCCTCCAGGCGAAGGACCGGATCATGGAGAGCGAAAAACTCGCCACGATCGGCCAGCTCGCCGCGGGCGTGGCACACGAGATCAACAACCCGATCGGCGGCATCCTGCTCTATGGCAACCTCATCCTCGAGAGCACGCCGCAGGACGATCCGCGCCGCGAGAACATGGCGAAGATCATCGTTCAGGCCGAGCGCGCCAAGGAGATCGTGCGAGGACTTCTGGACTTCTCCCGGCAAACGCCTCCGAAGATCGAGCGCGTGGACCTGAACGGCGTGCTCCTCGGGGCCTTGGAGCTTCTCGAAAGGCACCCGCTCGCCCAGAACGTCCAGATATGCGCCGAACTGAGCCCGGTCCCCCTCTGGGTGCAGGCTGATGCGCCGAAGCTCCAGCAGGTCGTCACCAACATCGTGGTGAATGCGTTCCAGGCCATGGCGGGCCGCGGCACGCTCACGGTGCGAAGCGGTCTCTCGGAGCGCCCCGGCTTCGGACGCGTGGCCATCAGCGATACCGGGCCCGGCATTTCCGAGGAGCACCGAGAACGGCTGTTCGAGCCGTTCTTCACGACGAAGGAGGCCGGCCAAGGCGTCGGCCTGGGGCTGGCGATCAGCTACGGAATCATGCGGCAACACCATGGGGAGATTGAAGTTCAGAGCACGCAGGGCTACGGGACCACGTTCCGTGTTCTCCTCCCCGTTGCACGGCAGCCCACCGCAGCCGGGGGTGAGTAGATGGACGACTTGGCGACCGTTCTGGTCGTGGACGACGAGGAGGCGATTCGCGATTCCTGCCGCCAGGCACTCCGGCGCTCGCAGTATCAGGTGGAGACGGCGAGCGACGGAACCGAGGCGCTCCGCCTCCTCCAGCGCAGCCGCATCGATCTCGTCCTCCTCGATCTCAAGATGCCGGGTCTCAACGGCCTCGAGTTTCTTCGGCGCGTGAAAATGGCGAACGCCGACCTCGACGTGATCGTCATGACCGGTTATTCCAGCGTGGAGTCGGCCGTCGAGTGCATGCGGCTCGGCGCGTACGACTACCTGCCGAAGCCGTTCGACGCGGACACACTGCGGATCGTCGTTCGCCGCGCGCTCGAGAAGAGGACGCTCTCTCTCGAGAACCGCGTGCTCCGGCTGCGGCTCCGGCAAGAGAACCCACTCGGAGAGCTTCTCGGTGAGAGCGTTTCGATGCGACGCGTGCGCGAGATGATCGAACGCGTCGCCGACAGCGAAAGCACCGTTCTCATCCTCGGCGAGAGCGGCACGGGCAAGGAACTCGTCGCCCGCGCGATCCACCGCCTGAGCCGCCGCCGCGACCGGCCGTTCATCCCTGTCGACTGCGGCGCGCTCGTGGAGTCGCTCTTCGAGAGTGAGCTGTTCGGCCATGTCCGGGGGTCGTTCACGGGCGCCGTGGCCACGCGGGCGGGACGGTTCGAGCTCGCACACGGAGGCACCATCTTCCTCGACGAGATCGGCAACATCGCCCCCACGGTGCAGAGCAAGCTCCTGCGTGCGATTCAGGAGAAGGAAGTCACCAAGGTGGGTGCGACCGATCCGACGCGCGTGGACGTGCGCATCCTCGCCGCGACGAACCAGGACGTGCAGGCGGCGCTGGCGAGCGGGCGTTTCCGCGAGGATCTTTTCTACCGGCTGAGCGTCGTCGTCGTCGCGATCCCGCCTCTCCGGGATCGGCACGGGGACATCCCGGCGCTCGCGGCCGGCCTGTTGCGCCGGCTCTGCGAACGCAAGCTTCTGCCGCCGAAGACGGTGACGGCGCCCGCCCTGAGCAAGCTGCAGGAGCACAGCTGGCCGGGGAACGTGCGTGAGCTGGAGAACACCCTCGAGCGGGCCATGATCCTAGCCCGCGGGCCGGAGATCGTTCCCGAGGACCTCGAGTTCACCGAGGTAGCCGCGGATTCGGCGCCCGCCCCCGGGAAGCCTCAGGATCTCAGCCTCGAGGCGTTCGAGGCCCAGCACATCCGGAAGGTGCTCGACCGCAACGGCTGGCGCATCGCGCAGTCGGCCCAGGTGCTCGGGATCGATAGGAAGACACTCTGGCGGAAGATCAAGACGTACAGGCTGAGGTGAACGGCGTCAAAGCCGCGGCATCAGCCAGTTCGGTTGGCGCGTCGGCCGCAGCGCGAGGAGAATACCTTGAGAATCCGGACGCACGTGTGGATCGAAGACGACCAGGGGAAAGTGGCTTTCGGGCTCGGGCGCCTGCAGATCCTCAGAGCCATCAGCAGCTGCGGGACGATGAGGGGAGCGGCCGAGATGTTGGGGCTGTCGTACCGAGGACTCTGGGCCCGACTGCGGCACTCCGAACGAAGACTAGGTTTCCCGCTCGTCGACTCGAAACCGGGCCGCGGCCCTCAGGGCGGGACGTCCCTCACCTCCCGCGCGGACCGCTTGCTGACGCAGTATGACAGAATGCTGAGTGAGGTCTACCAGGCTTCGGAACGGGCGTATGCCCGGCGCCTCGACAAACTGCTGCGGACGCACGATGAGGATTGATCTCGATCAGAACGCTACGACGCTACTGGAGCCGGAGGTTCGAGAAGCGATGGGCGTGGCGATGGCAGAGCTGCCTGGAAACCCGTCAAGCCTTCACGCCGCCGGCCGCCGCGCCCGCGAGGCTCTGGAGAACGCGCGGGAATCCGTCGCCTCGTTGATTGGAGCACAAGCCAGCGAGGTGGTCTTCACATCCGGCGGCACGGAGGCGAACAACCTCGCGGTGACAGGCACGCTCGCGCGGACAGCCGGACGGCTTCTTGTCTCGGCTATCGAGCATCCGTCGGTCCTCCACTGCGCCCGGCGGGCCGGGGAGAGGGGACTCCGCGTGCGGGAGGTTCTCCCAAACCGCGCCGGCCTGGTCAGCGTGGAGGCGTTCCTCGAGGCACTCGAGGCGGGGCCGACGCTCGTCTCGCTCATGCTGGCGAACAACGAGACGGGTTGTCTCCTGCCCGTCGGCGAGCTGGGGCGCGCCGCCCGGCGCGAGGGTCTTCTCGTCCATACCGATGCTGTCCAGGCGGTCGGCAAGATCCCTGTGAAGGTTCGTGAGCTCGATATCGATCTCCTGACGATCTCCGCGCACAAGATCGGCGGGCCGAAAGGAGTCGGGGCCCTCTGGGCCCGTCCCGGCGCCTGCCCGAGTCCGCTGTTCGACGGCGGGGGTCAGGAGGCTGGAATGCGCCCGGGCACCGAAAACGTCGTAGGTATCGTCGGCTTCGGAAAGGCGGCCGAGATCGCCGCAAGGAGAGGACCGGCAGACGCCGCACGGCTCGCCGGGCTTCGGGACAAGCTGGAGCAAGCCGTGAGCCAGCGCGTGGCGGGTGCGACCCCGATCGGGGCAAGGGTGGCGAGGATTCCGAACACCAGCTGCATCGCGTTCGAACGAATCGAAGGGATCACGCTCGTGCAGCGCCTCGACCTCATGGGCCTGGCATGCTCCACTGGAGCTGCATGCGAAGCCCGGTCCGGGAAGATCTCCCATGTCCTCTCAGCAATGGGGCTCACAGAAGAATTCGCTCGGGGTGCCGTGCGCTTCTCCTTGGGCTTCCACATCACCCTGCAGGAGATCGAGACGGCGGTGGAGATGATCACCGATGCCGTCGAGGAAATCGGCGTGTGACGATCGCTTCCGGAGGTCCCATGAGCGCGGGGAAGAAGCTATTGATGATCGACGACGACGTCAACCTGGTCAACGTATTCCGGCTGGTCTGTTCGGCGAAGGGTTATCGGTTCTTCGATGCGTACTCCGCGGCTGAAGGGCTGAAGAGAATCGTGGAGGTCGAGCCCGATCTGATCATATTGGATGTCATCATGGAGGATTTCGTCGCGGGCTTCAGAGTGCTGCGGGAGCTGCGAGCCGCCGATGCCGGCTCCCCGTATGCGAGATTCTCCAGTATCCCGGTCATCATGCTGACGAGCGTCACCTCAAAAACCCATGTTGATTTCGCCGATCGGGTCGGGACGGCCCTCCTGCCTGTCGATGCGTTCATCGAGAAGCCCGCCAAGCCGGCCGACATCCTGCCCGCGATCGAGGCGATCCTGTCCCGGACGGCGACCTCTGGTGGCCCCACTCACCCGGCCACATGATCGCCGGGATCGGCGGTTTCACCCTGCGTGTCTCCGGTCGGGTCTTCGGGGATCGTGAAAACGAACTGCGCCCACCGCCCTGGTTCCGAGTCGGCCCAGATGCGTCCACCATGCTTCCGGATGATCTCCTGCGACACGAACAGACCGAGGCCCGTGCCTGACTTCGTTTCGCGACCTGCGCAACCGAGCCGCGAGAACTTCTGGAACAGCCTCGAACCCTCTTGCGGCTCGAATCCCGGCCCCTCGTTCCACACGCTGAAGCGCAAGAGACCCTGCTCTTCGAGCCTCTCGCCATCGACGCGAATCGACCCACCTTCCCGGCCGTACTGGATCGCATTCGCCAGAAGATTCTGAAAGACCGAAGCGACCAGGCCGCCGTCGCAGACGCCGGTCAGGCTGGCAGGAATGTCGCACGAGATCTGCATCCCGCGATCCGCCGCCAGTTCGGACAGCCGCTCCACGACCGGGAGGACCAGGTTCCGTGAGAACGACACAGCCGACGGCCTCAGTTTCAGCTCGCCCTCTTCGATCCGACTGAGGTTGAGGTAGTTGATGATCGTCCCGTGCAGATAGTCGGCGCTGTTCGCGGCGGCCTTCACGAGACTCTCCTGCTGTCCATTGAGCGGACCCAGGACACAGTCCTTGAGCGCTCCGAGCGCGAACACGATCGAGGCGAGCGGCGATTTCAGCTCGTGCGTCACAAAGCCGAGCATCTCGAGGTATGACTTGTTCTTCGCAGCGGCCTCCGTGTAGGCCTTCTCCCGCGCCGCGGAGGCCGCGTGCAGCTCGCTTGTACGCGCCTCGAGGGCGGCGGCCATTGAGTTGAACGCCTCGCCGAGCTCTGCAACCTCCCGGCTCGCCCGGTGGATGCGAACCCGCGCCCCGAGATTCCCTGCAGACACGTCACGAGTGGCCTGGACCAGACGGAGGATCGGCATGCGGAAACCGCTGGCGAGCCACAGCGCGACGCCCGCCGAGAGGATCAACGAGAGGAATGTGATGCCGAGGTACTGCATCGCAAGCCCGGACTTGTACTCGAGGTACTTCTTCTCCAGGAGACCGACGTAGATGATGCCGATGATCGAGCCGTTCGGGTCGCGGATCGGATCGTACGCCGACAGGTACCAGTCGTTGACGACGAAGGCCCGATCAGCGAAACGCTCTCCTCGCTGGAGCACCTTCTCGCCGACCTCGCGTGAGACCCTCGTCCCGAGCGCTCGAGCGCCGCCTTCGGCGAGTACGTTCGTCGCGATGCGCACGTCGTCGAGGAACAAAGTCACAGTGCCGACGGGGCGCCCCTTGTACGCCTTGTCCCCGAACGTGACCGACCGGATCCGGTCGACGAGCGCGAACTTACGATTGAGCAGGATGCCGCCGTAGACAGCCCCCAGGGCGCGGCCGCCGGCATCGAGAATCGGGATCGCGCCGAGAAGCACCAATCCCTTGTCTTCGACGACCTTGCTCGTGGGCGCTGCTCTCTCGGTCGGGATGAGTGAGATGTGCGCCCTCTGCGCGAGCCCCTCGCCCTCCAAGTCGAGGATGTCGCCGGGGACGACGATCGTTCCGCCGCCCGTCTCTCCGGCGAGGGCAGCTTCGACGAGCGGGTTCCGCCAGGCGCGATCCCCTCGTCCGGAGGAGGAGCGGGAACGGGCGACAACGAGACCCGCAGGATCAATCACGGTGAGGAAGTCGATCTCATACCTCCTGCGGAAGTCCTCCAGTTCAGCGCTCAATTGCTCCGGCGGGACGCCGCCGCGCACGGCGCTCCGAAGCAGATCGTTCTGAGACGCCATGCTCACCACGACTTGGAGCCGAGCCTTCTCCTCGTCGTACGCTGACCATGCGGCCTTCAGGTCCAGTTCGACGCGCAGTCGCGCCTCCTTCATGACAACCTGCGAGATGAAGGAGAAGCCCGCCATCGTGCTCACCGTCGCCACGATGGTGACGACGAGCACGAACCCGAGCAGAAGTCTGGTTCTGAACGCGAGTCTCAAGATCGATCCCTTAGGCGTGGCGCACCGCGCCGTGCCGGTTCATCTGCGCTGCACCAGGCAGCTCCAGATCGTCTCCTCCAGCTTCTCCCGCGGAGTCGGCTCCCGAGCGGCTGACTCGCCCGACGGGAGAGACACGAGTCCCTGCTGGTAGCGCTCGTTCTGGGCACGGATCTCCTCGAATCCAAACTCGATCGGAATGGAGATTCGATCGTGAAGTTCCTGGCGCGTGACCTTCCGGGCGGACCCCGCATCGAGAATGCTGAGCGTGCTCGCCTGCAACCGCTCCAGCAGCAAGCCCATTTCGTCAGCGCTCATGCCCGCCCGGAAGCGGCTCGCGGCAGTGACCTCGATGTAGTTCATGAGGAGCATGCGGTTTGAACTCTGGACGGAACTCATCAGCAGCCGGTAGAGAAGGCGGATCACCCATTCGAGGTCGGCCCGGTGCATCGCCCCGATCCCCCGCAGCTCCCTGCGCCCGGCCTCAGCGAGAGCGGACTCGGCCGCCAAGGAGACGACTTGATCTTCGACCGCGACCATTTCTGCATAGATGCGCAGATCCGGGCGGTCCGTGGTCCGACGCATCGCTGCGGCATTCTTCGCGTACCACTCGAACGGCTCGCTCTTGAGCCGCTCAACCATGAACGGGAGCCTCCTCGCGATCCGGTAGCGCGGACTCGGAGACCATCCGAGGCGGTGGGACGTTTGCGAGTTGTCAACCGACAGAACGCGATCAGCGTAGTGGAGCATCCACGCCCTCTCGAACGGACGGCGCTTCCTGATCCTCCCGAAGAGGTCCATGAGGGCCAGCCCGAGACGACAGACCGGGATCGGCATGTGAAGCGCCGTGCGGTTCCGGCCGAAGTAGAGGCGGACGGCACGGTCGTAGATCTCCTTCTGGCTCGTGCAACCTGCCGCACTCGCGATGACGACCTCCCCCGAACCGAGCCTGCACTCCTCGGCCAGGAGATGGCGGAAGAACGCCGTGACCTCAAGCACGTGCACGTACGGGATGGCGGCGAGGCCCCGTCCGACGAGCACTCGCGATCGCCATCGGCTCTTGAGCCACGTCTCCAAGAGGACGTAGAGCGGCGCGTATTCGCAGCAATCGCTATAGACCGCCCCGAGCCGGACGATGCAGGTGGGCGCATGACGGTACGCCCGGATCAGCTCCTCTCCCAGACGCTTGCTTCTGCCGTAAGGGTGGTCTGCATCGGGCGGCGTGTCCTCTCTCACCTCGCCTTCGGGCCGCGGAAAGCTGCAGGCAGCTACGGAGCTGGCGAAGAACAAGCGCTTCAGGCCGAGCGGAACGGCGGCCTCGAGGACGTGACGCGTCCCATCGACATTGGTGAGCCGGTACTCTGCGCGGTTTTGCCCCGTGAAGTCGTAGAACGCAGCCAGGTGGACGAGGAACTGCGCTCCTCCGGCCGAGGCGATCTCTCTAAAGGTGGCCGCCACGACGTCGCGATCTCGGATATCCACTTGCATCCAGGCGATGTTCGGGTGGAAGGGAGCTCCGCACTCCCGCTGAGACCGGCGTGCGAGCGCGAAGATCCGGTAGTTCTCTTTCAGGACGGCCAGCAGGTGACGTCCGACGAAGCCCGAGGCGCCCGTGATGATCAGACCGGGAGGTGTCATCGCACGCCCGGCGTGCTTTCATGCTTGGAATCAACGACCATCGTGCCCTCGGCCTCCGTCAGCCGGATGGTGGAGCGATCGCCTGTGGACAAGGAGAATCACAAAAACCATGAGCCCGTCGGCCAGCCCGGACACGGGAATGCACCACGCTCCCGGCCTCACGAGGCTCTCGAACAAAAGAAAGAGGGTCGCCGCCGTCTTGGCGATAACCATCAAAGTCACGCTCCGACGCTGGGCGTAGTCCAGCAGGTACGCCGCCGCCACGACGAGATGGAAGACCCCCGCTTGGCGCGGGAAGAAGAGAGGATCGGCCTGGCTCCATCCACCGAATCGGACCGCTTGCGCCGGGACAAAGAGAAGCAATGCCCCGACAATCATGCTATGGCCCGCAATGAGAACGACGAGAACCGCCTCCAGGCGTGGGAGAGCCCCCCGCCTGGCGCCGGTCAGAAGCTCGGTCACCCGCATGGTGTCGGGGCCAGGCCAAGGCGGGCTCGCTGGCGCCATGGCGATGACGGCGCGATCAATCGACGATCCTTTCGGGAACGGAGTAGACATTCATTCGGGTGCCTCGAGCGAACCCCACGAGGGTCAGCAGATATCGTCGCGCGAGACGGACCGAGAGTTCGGTGGGCGCCGCTCGAGAGATGAGCACCGGAGTTCGTGCGTGCAGGGCTTTCATTGTGATCTCGGAGGAGAGCCTTCCCGAGCAGACAAGGATGCAGCGCGACATCTCGACTCCGGAGAGAACAGCCTTGCCGATGACCTTGTCGACCGCCGTATGGCGGCCGATATCCTGAGCGATCAACTGAATGCGCCCGTCGCAATTCGCGAGCGCGGCGATGTGGGCACCGCCCGTGAGGCGGTAGAGCGACGCCTCGTCCCGAAGCTGATTCATACATGCCGAGAGGCCGCGGCGCGTCGCGCTCAGATCCACATCGACCTTCAAGCACCGGACGGGATCGGCGGAGTCCTTGCCCGTGACGCCCCCTCCGCAGCCGGATGTGATCGTACGGTGCGCGGTGAAGCCCGCGAGGGCCTCGTCCTGGAATTCCCCGTGCGCGTCGACGCGGTTCGCTTGGACGTCCACGGACACGCGGAAGCTGGAGCGCGGATCCAAGATGCCTTCGGTCACGAGGAACCCGGCCGCGAAAGCTTCGAGATCATCAGGTAGACACGCGAAGGCGACGAAGAAGCGCCCGTTGAGGAAGAGCTCGAAGCGCTCCTCGCGGATGATCAGGTCGTCGATCCGACTGCGGCTCGTGGGGCCAATACGCGTGATAGAGACACTTCTCGCGAGCCCGTCGCCGTCGACTCTACCCCGGGGGCCGCTGCGTCCATTGTCGAATGACATGACCATCCCGACGAGTGCAGGAGAGGAGGGAGCCGTTTCGATTCTCCTGTTGACATTATCATACGGATTGCTCTAGTTTTATGTCAAAAGTGACATCACTTCTCTGGGGCCAACCTCGTCAGGGTTCGAGGTGGATCAATGCGCGGCGGGCTGGTTGGGTGGCGGTCGTTTCTTCTCGCCTTCTCCTGCTTCCTCTCTCAGTACGGGCCCGCGGTTGCCGGTCGGCCCGGCGTTCTCCTCGCCACGACGACGTCAACGGCGAACACCGGCCTCCTGGACGAGATTCTCCCCGCATTCGAGGCCGAGACCGGGATCCGCGTCCGCTATGTTGCCGTCGGCACCGGAGCAGCGCTGCGCCTCGGCATGAACGGGGACGCGGACGCGGTTCTGGCCCACGATCCGGAGGCCGAGGAAGCGTTCGTCCGCGCGGGACACGGAATTGCCCGGATTCCGGTCATGTGGAACGATTTCGTCATCCTGGGCCCTCCTGACGACCCGGCCGGCATTGCCTCGGAGAGGACGGCCGCCGGGGCCTTTCGCCGCATCGCCGCCCGCGGGGCACGTTTCGTCTCCCGCGGTGACGGCTCCGGCACACATCTGAAGGAGCTTGCGCTATGGCGCCACGCGGGCGCCGTGCCGACGGGCCGCTTCTACGCCGAGGCCGGCCAGGGCATGGGCGCCTGCCTGGTCATTGCAGACGAGAGCGGGAGCTACATCCTCTCCGATCGCGCGACTTTTCTGGCCCGTGGTGACTCGCTGCGGCTTGGCGTGCTGTTCGAGGGGGATCCCGTCCTGACCAATCCCTACTCGATCATCGCGGTCGCCCCCGAGCGGCGTCCGGGTGGAAACCCGCATGGCGCTCGACGGCTCATCGAATGGCTGACCTCTTCGGAGGGACAGCGAAGGATCGCCGAGTTTCGAGCGAACGGGCATCGCCTGTTCCATCCGGTTGTGGCAAGGGAAGCGGCGCGATGAGTTTCCTCCTGGATGGCCTGCGCGAAGCGCTCGGTCTCATCCTTCGCTTCGACGGCCATCTCGCGGTTATCGTTCTCACGACGCTCACGGTGTCGGTCACCTCCTGCACGATCGCCGCGCTGATATCCTTGCCCACCGGCTTCCTGCTCGCCAGCCGTTCGTTCTCGGGCAAGCGCTGGGTGCTCGTGATTCTCAAGACGGCCCTGGCTTTCCCGACGGTGCTCGTGGCGCTCGTCGCGTACGCTCTCCTCATGAAGCGCGGCCCCTTTGGGGCGCTCAGCCTGCTCTTCACGCCGCCCGCGATCATCTTCGGGCAGGTGCTGCTCGTCGTGCCGCTGTTGACCGCACTGGTCCACGCGACCCTACAGGGCTCCGTGCGAACGGTTCACGAGGAGGCTCTCCTCCTGGGCGCGTCGCCCGCGCGGGCTTTCTGGAAGACCTTGGTCGAGACGCGGGTTGGGATTCTGACAGCTCTGATGACCGGCTTCGGCCGTGTTGTTTCGGAGATCGGCATCTCGCTCATTCTCGGCGGGAACATCCGAGGTCTGACTCGGACGATGACAACGGCGATCGCTCTGGAATCGGGCCAGGGGAACTTCTCCGAAGCGGTCGCGCTCGGCTTGCTTCTTCTTCTCCTGGTCCTGATCATCAACATCACCGTTCAGATGGCGGAGGCCAGATCTGAGGCTATTTGACATCGCGAACCTGGCGTTCGAGTATCCGGGCCGATTCGGGTTCCGCATCGCGGCGTTCCGGCTGGACCCCGGCGAGAAGGTGGCGGTTGTCGGGCGGAATGGTTCCGGTAAGACGACGCTTCTGCGCATCCTGGCGTTTCTCGAGCGGCCGGCCTCGTGGGAGCAGTTCACCTACCAAGGACGTGCGGTCGTTCACGGGAGGATCTCGCGCGACGGAATCGGCTTGCTGAAGCAGCAGCCCTGGATCTTCCAGGGAACCGTGGCCGAGAACCTGGCCTATGGACTCCGCGTGCGGAGGCTCAGTTCCGAGGAGATCAAGCGCCGCGTGAATGCGGTGGGCGAGCGGCTCGGCCTGGGCGCTCATCTCTCCATGACGGCACGAAGCCTCTCCGGCGGTGAGCAGAAGCGTCTTTCTCTCGGCCGGATCCTCGTCACCGAGCCGCGGGTCCTGCTGCTCGATGAACCGATGGCCCACCTCGACAGGATCTCGCAGGACGCAATCGAGAATGTCCTGGTCCAGAGCACGACGACGGCGGTCTTCACGACACGCGATCTGCCCGTGGCGAGGCGTCTCGGAGACCGGATTCTCAATCTCGAGGGCGGACAGCTCACCGAATCACTTCCGGAGAACACCTTTGAAGGCGTGTGTCACGCGGGCACGTTGACGACGCGCCGGGGCCTGGCGATCCGGCTTCCAGTCAACGTCGCCGCGGGGACCGTGACCGTGGCCATCGACCCGAGGGCGATCGTGCTCTCGCTGGAGCCGTTCCGGTCCAGCATGCGCAACGCGTATCAAGGGTGCATCACAGCCGTCCGCGAGTACGGCTCGAACGTCTGGCTGGAGATCGATGCGGGCGAGGTCTTCACCTCCGTCGTGAGCCGCGAATCTTACAGAGAATTGAGACTCAACGTCCATGGCGCGGTGATCGTTCAGTTCAAGGCGAACGCCGTGCGTCTACTGTGAGCGATGATGATCACCTTCGACGAGGCTCTTAGGATCATCCTGGACCGGAGCAGACCGGTCACGCGGACCGTCGAGTCGCCAATCGAGGAGACGGCAACTCGGGTCTTGGCGGAAGACGTTATCGCACCGTTCGACATTCCTGGCTTCCGGCGCGCGATGATGGATGGCTTTGCATTCCGCCACGATGAGGCGTCCCGCGGCTGCCTCCGAATCGCGGGCGCGGTCGCTGCGGGCGAGTGTCTCGACGGAACGCTGGAGCAGGGCTTCTGCGTGAGGATTATGACCGGTGCCCCCCTGCCTGACGGTGCCGATACCGTCATACCGTTGGAGGAGGCCGAGGACTGCGGGGCGGAGATCCGCTTCGGGCACCCACCGGACCGAGGTCGTCACGTCTCGCCGCGAGGGGAAGATGTGCAGGCCGGGAGCACGGTGCTTCGAGACGGCCATCTCATCGGAGCCCAAGAGCTCGGAATCCTCGCGGCTGTCGGTCGGCGCACCGTACGGATCGTCGCGGCGCCCGTGGTTGCATTCGCGGTCACCGGAGACGAACTTGTCGAGCCCGGGCGACCGTTGCCCTGCGGCGCCATCTACAACTCGAATGGGTTCGTCCTGCGATCACAGATCGCCGCGGCGGGGGGGAGCGCGTGCGATCTCGGGGTGGTACAAGACCGCGAGGAAGCGGTGGCCCGCGCCATCCGGGAAGGTCTTGCCCACGACATCCTCATCTTCACAGGAGGCGTCTCGCGGGGTGTGCGGGATCTCGTGCCGCCGATGCTGGCGCGCGGAGGCGTCGAGATCCTGTTCCACGGCATCCGGGTTCATCCCGGCCAGCCGACCCTCTTTGGGATCGGGGAGAGGACGCTGGTCTTCGGGCTGGCAGGAAACCCATGGGCCGCGCTCCTCGGATACGAGCTGTACGTGGCTCCTGCGCTACGAGCCGCGCAACGAAAGCCGAATCCTGAAGGAACCTCCTACCGCGGCGAACTCACGTCCCCGCTGACGAAGAAGCCGGGATTCGCACGGCTGGTGCCCTGCGTCCGCGAGTGGCGCAGCGACCGCTTCTGTCTCACTCCGCTTCGGACGCATGGGTCTGCCGACATCTTCTCCGCCCCTGGCGCCGACTCGGTCGCGATCGTCCCTGCGGAGTCCGGGTCTATTCGCGCAGGCGAATTCGTACGCTTCCACGCCCTGAGCCGACCATGAACGATGGGAAAGGAAGAACGATCAGCTACCTCCGCCTATCGGTGACCGACCGTTGCAACTTCCGGTGCCTCTACTGCATGGCCGAGGACGACCATCACTGGCTGCCTCGGTCGAGCCTTCTGACGTTCGAGGAGTTCCTTTCGATTGTCAGAGTCCTGTCCCAGGATCTCGGTATCTCGAAGGTCCGTGTGACCGGTGGAGAACCACTGGTCCGGCGCGGGACGGTCGATTTCGTCAGCGAACTCTGCCGCGTCCCCGGCCTGCAGGAGGTGACGCTGACGACCAACGGTGCGCTCTTCGCCAGCGCTGCGGAACCGCTCTGGCGTGCGGGGGTCCGACGCGTCAACTTCAGCCTGGATACGCTTCGCCGGAATCGATTCCGGGACATCGCCGGCGCTGACGCTCTCGACCGGGTTCTGGAGGGGATCGAGGCGGCGCGGGCGACCGGATTCTCGCCGATCAAACTGAACGTCGTCGTGCTCGAGGCGAACCTCGACGAGGCGGAGGACTTCGTGGCGTTCGGCATCGAGAAGGGACTCGAGGTCAGGTTCATCGAGTGCCTTCCCGGCTGCGGCGCGCCCGCAGGCAGCTTCGTCCCCAACCGCGAGATCCAGCGGCGGATCGGGTCCAGCTTCCGGCTCACGCCGCTGGCCGACACGGGGGACGGGTCCGGCCCGGCCGTCCGCTACGCGATCAACGGTGGTCAGGCCGTCTGCGGGTTCATATCGCCGATGACCGAGCCGTTCTGTCCTCGGTGCAACCGGCTCCGTCTGCAAAGCAATGGCCAGCTCATACCCTGCCTCCTCGGCCAGACGCGATACGATCTGATGCCGCTCGTTCGTCCGCGCCTGGACGCCAGCGCGCTGGCTTCGGTGGTTCGTGATGCGATCAGGAACGACTTGAAGGTCGGTCGGTCTTCCAGCTCGATGCCGCGGATGTCGAGCGTCGGGGGCTGACACCGGCGGGGGGAGAACGCCTCATGAAGCTGAAGATCCACGAGGGCGCGCTGCGCCTGCGCCTTGACGGGGACGACGTGGCGCTCCTGGTCCGGGAGCGCCGGATCGAGAGAATCGTTCGGTTCGGCCCGGGAGCCGAAGCGCGGTTTGTCTACTCGCTCGAGATCGCGGGTGAGGCGGGCGCTTCGGCAGTTTTCTCTGACGGTCGCCTGAGGGTTCGTATCGCGAGCGACGATGCCGAGCGCCTCACGGCAGAGGATGGGGAAGGCATCCGAAGCCGTCAGGATACCGGCGCGGGACAACCTCTCGAGATTGTGGTGGAGAAGGACCTCCTGGGCTGACCGCCGGACCTCGCAAGAATCGGTTCGGCGATGGCACGCACCGCGTGCCATCGCCTGAAAGCTCCGTCACTTCCCGACTAGAACTCGAACATCACGGATAGGTTCGCGTTGAGGTTCTTCCTCCCGTCGTCGGTCTCCTTCGTCCCGCTGGTGCTCAGGTCGTCGGCGATGCGCTCCGTGGTGACGTAACCGGCGCCCACGCCGATCTGGACGCCCTTCGCCGGCTTGAAAATCACGTTTCCGAGAACGGTCGTGTTCGTCTTGACGTCGCCGCTGACGAGGAACTCGTCATCCACCGACTCCACGCCGACGCCCAAGGCGAGGTCAACCATGGGCGAGGCGGCCAGCTTCACTTCACCCCAGCCTCCGACCGCTTCGACTTCTTCAACGTCAGCGTAGGTCACGTAGTCGTCGTCCACGAGCACGCTGTCCGGCCTCATGGCGAAGCCCGCCGTGCTGAACAGGGTCCGGATGTTCTTTCCCGTGAAAGCCTCACCGCTCACCGTCACCTTGTTCACGGAGAGCTTCACGTCGCCCGCGACAGCGAACGAATTCCCCGTGACGTCGTCACCTGCGGGATCGTCCCCGAAATCCTCCTGGCCGAAATGGACGCCTGCGCCAAGGGCGAGACTCGTCGGGCCCTTCTTCGCATAGCCAACGCGGCCCTGGACCCAGGGCCACCCATAGAGCTCTCCCCGGCCGAGCACGTCAGCCTGCTCCACCGGCGTCATGGAGGCATCGGCGCCCAGCGGCCTCGTGAGGGCGAGTTGCATCTGCAGATCGCTCTTCTCGTTCGAGACCGCCTTGAATGTCCCGCGGATCTGCGGAAGTCGCGCCCAGATGTTACCGGACGCCATCATGCCGGGGAGTGCCACGTGCATGAGGGATGTCGGGTTCAGAGGGGCCAGCACGATCCACTCCTGGCCGGCCAGAAGATCGACCTTGGTGAAATGAAGTTCAACGAAGGCGCGGCGAAGCCTCACGGCCGACTGGGTGGGCCCTCCGTTGGCGCCGCTGCCGCGCAGCCCCCAGAAGTCGATTTCGATGGCTCCCGACGGCGCGTATTCCGCGTCACTCTTCAACTTGAGTCCCAAACGCGTCTGGCGCGGCGTGATGAGGAAATTCGGTTCCCCTGCGCCACCTGGAGCCGCGACCACGGGGACGTCCGTTCTGGTCCGCGTGTTATAGCTCGCGTTGGCGAGCACGAATCCGTACGGCGTCACATCGACGCCAGCCAAAGCCACGCAGGGCAGCAGCATGGCCGCAGCGATCAGCAGAAGCGATCTTCTCACGGGCATCCCTCCTTGATGGGTTTCACCGCCCTCGCACGCCGTACCTCCCCGCTACATGCACGGGAGCACGGGCCACCGCGATCTCCGCGGCGACGGGGTCTATCAGAAACCAATGACCTGCTGGTAGGCCCGGTTGATCTCGTCCGCCTCGTCGGACGTAAGACCCGACCCCGGCTTGGACATCATCGTGCGGATGAGGTCCATCCGCTCCTCGGGCGTCCGCAGGGAGAGCCCCCGCAGCTTCTCAACAGCGTGGCACCGCGCACATCGAAGCAATGTCAGCGATGCATGGATCTTCGCCATGTCTTCATCGGTGAAGCCTGCATCGGGCATCGCCTGCATGTGGACCATCGCGGCGTCGATCTCGCCCCGGGTGTTGTGCTCGCCGGCGAACCGGCGCTCTGTGTGACAGCTGGTGCACTTCTCCTCATGGAGAAGGCGCATCTCCGGCGCCTGCGCCGCCACGAGGTCCTCCCGAGTCGCAACCTGGTCGTTAAGGGCGCGAATCTCAACGCGCAGGGTCCTCACCTGACCGGCGAGAAGCGTGAGCAGCAAGACGCTCGTCACAGCACAAAAGCAGAGGACGAACTGGAACCGCGCGTTCATGGCTGGCTCCCTCCCGCCGGGCGACCGTGTGCGCCCGTGCGCCCGGACGCCGTGCGGTCGGCGTGCTGGTGCTCCTCGATGACCGGCAACCACCGGACCACCGCCCGGTAGACGAGGATTCCGGCGGAGACGATCCCCGCCGAGACGGCGATCTCCATCCAGTGCGGAACATACCGTTCCGCGGTCGCTGCATGGATGCCGGTGATCGCGACGTTCAAACGGTTGATGACGAGACCGATCACCACCAGAAGCGACGCCCAGAACAGGCCCCGATCGGAGGAGACGCTATCCCGGGAGACGAGCATCGCCAGGGGAATTACCACGCCGACGAGGATTTCCAGCCAGAAAGCGAGCGACTGGGGCGTGACGGCGAATGCCTCTGCCGCCGCGCCGCGCACGGCGAGGTCCAATGTCCGCAGCCCCAGATAGACGATGAGCGCCCACCACAAGCCCCGCCCGATGCCGCTGAGAAGATCCGACTCCGGCGGACGGCGGAGATAGCGGGCGCTCAAGGTCGCTTCGACGATCACCATCGCGAGCCCTGTCATCACGGCAGATGTGAAGAAGAGCACGGGAAGGATCGGGCTGTACCAGAGTGGGTGCAGCTTGTGCGGAACCATGGTGAAGACCGTCCCGAGCGACGACTGGTGCATGGTCGAGAACAGGACGCCGGCGATGATGAGAAGGGTCGGAACGCGGGGATCGCGGCGTATGACCCCGCGATGGACCAGGATCTGGAACAGGAGAAGAACCCCGCCGACGGCGACCACCCAGGCAACAGTCCGGATGAGAGCGATCGTGAAGAGCACGACCAGGGCCCATGCGATCCAGGGCGAGTAGGTCCTCCAACGCTCCAGCCAGACGGTCTTCTTGTACTTCTCGAGGACGGCGGGGACGAACTCGAGGAAGAGGATCGTCGTGTACATCATGACGCACCAGCCGACCTCGAACATGGGCGATTCGTGATGCCAGAAGATAATCATCTGCCAGAACGTCCACGGCCGCCCGATATCCACGAGAAGTCCTGTGATGAACAGCAGGTATCCGAGGAACGCCGTGAAGATGGCCGGACGGACGAGCGGGTGGTACCGCTCGCCGCCGAAGATGTGCACGAGGGCTGCGACCACGAAACCCCCAGCAGCCAGCGCGATGCCGGCGAGGATGTCGAATCCGATCCAGAACCCCCACGGATACCCCTGGTTCAGGTTGCTGACCGCTCCGATGCCGTTAGCGAATCGCCACAGGGCGATCACGATGCCGAGCCCGGCGATGAGGTAGAGCAGGCGGCCTCCCGGGCCGGTGGCGCTCTTGTGCTCCGACATGTGGCCCTCCTACCCGTCCGCCCGAGGGGCGTCCGATTCGTGATGGACGGTTCTCGTCCGTAGCATGTAGATGCCGCCGAGAAGCGCGGCAAGGCCCAGCATGACGATCGGGATCGCCTCCATCGCCTGCTCCGTGTCCTTGTTCACCGCGTGCTTCGGCACGTCGGTTCGGTGACCCAACTTGTCGAACGGCACGTTCGATATGTGCAAAACGCAGGTGCCTCCGGCCTCCTCGAGGCCGTAGATCTCATGGTAGTACCCGCTTGGGTTCTGGTTGATACGGTGCTGCGCCTCCCGGATCATCTCATCCCTGTCTCCGAAGGCGATTGCGCCCGTGGGGCAGACCTTGGAGCAGGCCGGGACGCCGCCGGTTTCCAATCGGTCGGCGCACATCGTGCATTTCGTGATGTAGGGATTGGCGCTGTCATATTCGAACCGCGGGATTTCGAACGGGCATGCGAGCATGCAATAGCGACAGCCGATGCAGCGGTGCTTTTGGTAGATCACGGGACCGCTCTCGAGCTTCTTGAGAGCACCCACCGGACAGGCGGCCGCACAAGCCGGCGTGTTGCAGTGCATGCACTGCTTCTTGCCGAATACCCAGTCGAACCGGCCGTTGACCTGGACCTCGTTGTAGGTGATCAGGGTCAGCGTCTCGGCGCTGAGATCGCCGGGGTTCTGGTAACCGGGACCGCTGAAGAACTCCGTCTTCTCCGCCTTGCGGCCGTTCCATGTCTTGCAGGCGACTTGACAGCCTCGGCAGCCGATGCAGCGCATCGCGTCGATGAGCATCGCTTTCATTGCCATCACGCCACCTCCCCCGACTTGCGGAGCGAGCACAGGAACGCCTTGTACTCTGGGATCATCGTGTTCGCGTCACCGACGTGCGGCGTCAACAGGTTGGCGCTGTCGCCCGTCGCCAGCCCGGCGAATCCCCAGTGCCACGGGATCCCGATCTGATCGACGAGTTGGCCATCGATCAGGAACGGCTCGAACCTCTGCGTGACGAGCGCACGAGCCCGCATCGAGCCGCGCGCCGTCTCCACCAAGACCCAGTCGCCGTTGCGAATCCCCTTTCGTTTCGCCAAATCGGTGGACAGTTCCACGAAAACGTCTGGCACCAGTTCCACGAGCCATGGCGTGTTGCGCGTCATGGCGCCCGCCTGCCAGTGCTCGCTGACGCGGTACGTCGTGGCCACGATCGGGTACCTCGACGAATCTCCGATCTTGTCGGGCTCCCAGATCTTGATCACCGGACTGCATCGCTGGCCCGACATCAAGTTGCGGACCGGGCTCTCGAGAGGCTCGTAGTGCTCTGGGAACGGCCCATCGACCAGGCTGTTTGCGAACAGACAGGCCAGCCCTTCGGGGCGCATGATGAACGGGAGCTTGGCCTCCGGCGGCCAGGGGCCGTCGGGCACATCACCCTCCCATCCGCCCTTTCCCTCGGCGAGCTGTGGATTCCATCGGATCACCCAGCGCTTGGGATCCCACGGCCGCCCGCTGGGGTCACACGAGGCGCGGTTGTACAGGATGCGCCGGTTGACCGGCCAACACCACGCCCACTTCGGGTACAGCCCCAGCCCGTTTGGCGCATCCTCCTTGTTGCGCCGAGCCGACATGTTCCCGGCGTCCGTATAGGAGCCGGCGTAGATCCAGCTGCCGCAGCTCGTGGAGCCGTCGCTCGTGAGAACTGCGAAACCTGGCACCTGTTGGCCGGCCTTGAACTCCTTCTCGTTCACGACGGCGTCGCGGAGGAATCGCCCGTTCATCTCCTTCGCCACCCGGTGAATGTCCGGCTCAGGCTCGTCGCCGTAGTCCCACGTAAGGTGGAGGATCGGGTCGGGGAATGTCCCGCCGGCCTTGTAGGCCTCCTTCATCCTTCTGACGAGATCGCTGACGATGCGCGAGTCGGTGCGCGCCTCCTCCGGAGGATCCACGGCCTTGTACCGCCACTGGACCCACCGGCCGCTGCTCACCACCGACCCCTCCTTCTCCATGGACGCCGCGGCCGGGAGGAGGAAGACCTCGGTGGCGATCCCCGACGGATCCGTGCCCGGTCGCTTCCAGAAGACGGAGGTGTCCGTCTCGAACAGGTCCACACAGACGAGCCATTCCAGCTTTCCGAGCGCCTCGCGCTCCTTGCCGGAGTTCGGGCCGCCAACGGCCGGGTTCTGGCCGAAGCAGAACAGGCCCCTCATCTTCCCCGCATGCATAGCCTCGAACAGCGAGATGAACGAGTGGTTTCCGCTGGTTTTCGGCAGATGGGAGTAGGCGAAGTCATTTGCCGGTGTCGCGTGCTCACCCCAGTACGCCTTGAGCAAGCTGACGATGTACTTCGGGTAGTTCTGCCACCAGTTGGCGCTCAGGGGGTCCTTCGACTTCGGCGTGGCGTCGTCCAGATACTGCTGCAGCGATTCCATCCCCTTCGCCGGGGCCTTGAGGTACCCGGGGAGAACGTTGAAGAGGAGGCCCATATCGGTCGATCCCTGCACGTTCGACTCTCCGCGGAGGGCGTTCACCCCGCCGCCCGCCATCCCCACGTTCCCGAGGAGCAGCTGAAGCGTCGAGTAGCTGCGGATGTTCTGCGTCCCGTGAGTGTGCTGGGTGGTGCCCATTGCGTAGAGCCAAGTGCCCACCCGGTCGGGGGCCCAGGTCGACGTGAAGATCTCGCAGGTCCTTCGGTAGTCCTCCATCGGAGCGCCCGTGATGCGGCACGACGTCTCGAGGTCGTAGCGCTCGTAGAACTTCTTCATGAGCTGGAACACACACCGGGGATGCTCGAGAGTCATATCGCGTTTCGGGATGCCGTCGCCGTCGAGCTCGTACTGCCAGAGGGATCTGTCGTAGCTTCTCTTCGCCGCGTCGTATCCCGAGAACAATCCGTTCTGGAAATCATAGTTCGGACTGATGAGGAAACTCGCGTTGGTGTACTGCCGGACGTACTCGCGGTGGATGCGGTCGTTCTGCAGGGCGTAGTTGATCATTCCGTTCACGAAAGCGATGTCCGTGCCGGAGCGAAGCTTGCAATAGACGTCGGCGAAGGCGGCCGTGCGGGTGTAACGCGGATCCACGCAGATGACGACGGCGCCTCTCTCGCGCGTCTTACGGATCCAGCGCATCGCGATGGGGTGGTTCTCGGCGGCATTGCTCCCGCAGATCATCACCACATCGGCATTGGTCATGTCGATGAAGTGGTTGGTCATCGCGCCGCGCCCGACTGTGGCCGCCAAACTGGCGACCGTCGAGCTGTGTCATATCCGGGCCTGGTGCTCGATCCACACCAGGCCCATGGCGCGCATCGCCTTCGAAAGCAGATAGCATTCTTCGGTGTCGAGTGCGGCGCCGCCGAGACACGCAATGCCGTTCGTCCTGTTGAGAGTCTTGCCGTCCTCGGCGGTGACCCACGTCTCGTCCCGGGTCTTCTTCGTCAGCTCGACGATGCGGTTCATCGCGGAATCCCAGGAAAGATCCTCCCAGTCCCCGGATCCCGGCTTGCGGTGACGCACCTTCGTGAGGCGCCGATCATTCTGGTTCAGTTGGAGAATGGAGGCCCCCTTGCTGCAGAGCGCTCCTTCGTTGACCGGGTGATCAGGGTCGCCTTCGATGTTGACGATCACACCGTCCCGGGTGTGCACGATCTGCCCGCAGCCGACGCCGCAGTAAGGGCATATGGTCGTCGTCTCTTTGGCGTAGCGGATCTTGCGCGGCGTCTGAACCGAGTCCGATTGCGCCTCCGCGCTAGCCATCCCCACCAGAGGCGTCAGTCCGCAGAAGTGGAAGAAAGTCCTCCGGGACAGATCCATTCAGCACCTCCCCTTGTCGCTGTTCGCCGAGCCATTCGGATCTTCGTTGGCTGGGACTCCAGCATGTGCCATGGGCAAGAAGCCTTCGTGCAATGCGGCGCCGTCCAGCTCGGCGCTCAACAAGTCTTCAACCTCTGCCAGAAACGGCGCGTCCGCGGCACCGTTCTCATGCAGATCCCGAGTCTTGATGTAGCGGCGGCACTCCTGACAGAAATCGACACGGCGGCCGCTCAGCCCCTCCACGGTGAAGTATCCGAGCCGATGAACGTCGCTGGTTCCGCACCAGGGGCATTGCAGCCGCTTGACGGGCCACTGGAGTCCGCAGCACCGGCACCAGAGACGTCTATGCCCCTCTTCAGGCAGGAGAATCGAGAGAGCAGCTCCGGAACCGCATCCGGGGCATGCCCCCCGCGCGTCCTCGATGTTCACCAGCGCCGGGTCGAAATCGCGCAGCGCGGCGACAAGAAACGGACGTGCCAGGAAGATCCCGAGGAAATGAAGAGCCTGAGCCGGCACTGACGCATCGTCAGCCAGCCGGCAGACCTCCGAGGAGTCGTGTCGCAGCACGGCCGTCAGCAGATCGGCGGCCGAGAAGCGCCCTCTCGCGGCCATGTCCTGCAGCCACGCGAGGGCCGGCGTGTCGTAGACGGCGATACTTCGGAGATCGCAGAGGATATGTCCGAGGATGGCGGCCGCCGCATCCGTGTCCACTCTGATCTCAGAGGGCTCGACCCACGACGACCCCTCCCGAACGCGCCGCCGCGCAGAATCAACATCAACGACGGGCGTCCCGATCAAGGAAGACCACTCCGCCTGGCGAGATGAATTGCGATCGAAGAATGCCCGGATCGAGTCCGCTTCCTTCATCTGCCCGCCCCCACCGTCGCGGGATCTGCCGTCCCCGCATCGCCCCAGCCGCCCGGCCGCGCCGTGTTGCGGCGCTGCGATAAACTCACCGTTGCACGGCTTCCGTTCCGCGCCGCCCCATCAGATCCGCCCGCAAGCGGAGGCGGAGTACAAGTCACCCAGGCCCAAGAAGAGACGTCGTGGGGCACAACGCCCCATAACTCGGAGGCGTAATGCCACGCCAGTCCGACGAATCGATTGACTCCGAATCTCGCCCAAAGAGGGTATGGCGCACGTGGCGCAGGAGGTTATCTCATTAGCTCCGATGAGGCTTCCTCTATGCTTGTGAAGATTTTCACAAACACGCATACCGTCAACCTTAGGGGGACCAAGCAAGAGGAGGTCCGATGCCCTCACCGGTGACGATCGTCCTTCCCAAGAAGGAATCCGTGCTCTACTCCCAGTTCTGGGACCAGGTGTCCAGCTTTCCCGGCGGGCACAAGATCAGGAACTGCATCCAGTGCGGATCGTGCACGGGTTCCTGCCCCATCTCCCACGCGATGGACGTGACGCCCCGCCAGATCGTGGCCTTGTTCCGCGCAGGGTTCCTTGAAGACGTTCTCAGGAGCAACACCATCTGGATGTGCGCCTCCTGCTACGCGTGCACCGTCCGTTGTCCCGTGGGGATTCGCGTTACCGACACCCTCTACGCCCTGAAGCGCCTCGGGCACAAGAAGAAAATCCTGCCGCGTCGCGTCCCAGTCAGCGCCCTCTCGGATGCCTTCTGCACCAACATACGCACATACGGGAGGAACTGGGAGGTATGGCTCGGCCTCAAGTACTACCTGCGGGCCGAGCCGAAGAAGCTCTTCTCACTGGATCTGGCCCGATTCGCGCTCCGGCTCATCACGCGCAGGCGCCTGGCCCTGCGCCCGGCCCGCGTCGAGAGGATCGGCGAGGTGCGCGCAATCATCGACAAGGCTGTGGCCATGGGAGGGCTCTGATGGAGTTCGCCTACTACCCGGGCTGCAGCCTCGAGGCCAGCGGCCGACCCTACGACGTTTCCCTCCGGCGCGTCTTCGAGCGGCTTGGCATCGGGTTGCGGGAGATCGAGGACTGGAACTGCTGCGGGGCCACCTCCTACATCTCCATGAACAAGCTCACGGCGTACGCCGTTTCCGCGCGCAATCTTTCGTACGCCGAGAGGATGGGCTTGAGTGTGTGCGCCCCATGCAGCTCTTGCTACACCATCCTCTCGAAGGTGAACCGGCACGTGCGCTGGGGCGACGAACATCGCGACCAGATCAACGAGGCGCTGGGCGCCGCAGGGCTGTCCTATTCGGGGAGTCTCGACGTGCTGCACCCCCTCGACATCCTCTGTCAATTCTACGGCATCGAACGCATTGTCGAGCAATCTGCGCGCAGCCTCGGCGGCCTACGGATCGCTCCATATTACGGCTGTCAGCTCGTTCGTCCGATGGGGCGTTACGACGACAACGAGGACCCACAGCAACTTGACAACCTCTTCCGCGCGCTCGGCGGGGAGGCCGTCCCGTTCCCGGCGAAGGTGCGCTGCTGCGGCGGTATGCTCATGACGACCTACGAGAATATCGCGCTCAAGCTCAACCACGCCATCCTCGCCGCCGCCGTCGAGGGCCGCGCGGAGGTCGTCGTGACGACTTGCCCAATGTGCCAGCTCAACCTCGAGGGTTACCAGGAGCGGATCGCGGCGGCCTACGGCACCCCGATCGAGATCCCCGTCGTGTTCTTCACCCAGCTCCTCGGGCTCGCGCTAGGCTTCGGGCCCGAGGAGATGCTCCTGGATAGGATGCTCATCGACTCCGTCGGCATCAGCCGCAAGCTCGTCGAGGTATCGGCATGAACGAGAGGAGAGTCGGAAACGGGAATGGTGTCGCACCGCAAGGCGGCCCGATTCGAATCGGCGTCTACGTCTGCCACTGCGGCACGAACATCTCGAAGACGGTGGACGTCGCGGCGGTCGTCGCCTTCGCGGCGGAGCAGCCAAACGTGGCGGTGGCGCGCCACTACAAGTTCATGTGCAGCGATCCCGGCCAGGAGCTGATCCAGAAGGACATCCGCGAGCTGGGCCTCAACCGCGTCGTCGTCGCGGCGTGCAGCCCGCTCATGCATGAGCCGACGTTCCGGAAGGCCGTCGAGAAGGCCGGCATGAACCGCTACCTGTTCGCGATGGGCAACATCCGCGAGCAGGTCTCCTGGGTGACGGTTGACCCCACCGCGGCCACTGAAAAGGCGAGGGCGCTCGTCAACGCGGCGATCCGCCGCGTGGCGCTGCACGAACCGCTCGAGATGCGCCACGTGACGATCAAGAACCGCGCGATGGTCGTCGGCGGAGGGATCGCAGGGATCGAGGCGGCTCTTCAGCTTGCCGACACCGGCCTGGACGTGGTCCTCGTCGAGCGGGAGCCTTCGATCGGCGGACACATGGCCAACTTCGACAAGACGTTTCCGACGCTCGACTGCGCCGCGTGCATCCTGACCCCGAAGATGGTCGCCGTGGGCCAGCACCCGAACATCCGCCTCATCACATGGGCCGAGGTGGAGAAGGTGGATGGATACATCGGCAGCTTCAAGGTGACGGTGCGCCTGAAGCCGCGATTCGTGGACATCACGAAGTGCAACGGCTGCGGCGCCTGCTACGACGCCTGTCCGTCGCGCCCGCTGCCCACCCACCGCCGGATGATCCTCGGAGGCCGCGTCTACAAGGAGGGCACGCCGCGGGTGCTCGCGCCTGTGCACAAGCATGCGCATCGCGTGAGCCGCGTGGGTCTCGCTCTCGAGGAGAAGGCCGGCAAATGACCGATCACGAACGGATGATGGAGAGGGTGGACGACATCATCGCCGCGTACGAGGCGAAACCGACGGCGCTGATCATGATCCTGCAGGAAGTGCAGCAGGAGTACTTCTACCTGCCGGGCGCGGCGCTCCTGCGCATCAGCAAGAAGATGGACCTCGCGCTGTCCCAGGTCTACGGCGTCGCGACCTTCTACAAGGCGTTCAGCCTGGAGCCGCGAGGCCGCCATCACGTCTGTGTCTGCACCGGGACGGCCTGCCACGTACGCAATTCGCGCAGCATCCTCGAGAAGCTCGAGCGCGACTTGAAGGTCGAGCGTGGCCACACGACCCCCGACGGCGAGTTCACGCTCGAGACCGTGAACTGCGTCGGCGCCTGCGCACTTGGCCCGGTCGTGGTCGTGAATGACAAGTACTGGGGCCATCTCACCGTGAGCGACGTCGAGAAGATGGTCGAGGCGGTCAAGGCCGGCGAGAGCACGCCGCCGACGGCCGCGTAGGCCTGGAGGCGGAGGAGGATCATGAACCGGATCGAGAACCCGTCCGCCCTGGAGGCGTACCGCACACGGCTCGTCGCCGTGGAGGATGTGAACCGCCTGACCATCATGCTCTGTGCCGGGACCGGCTGCCGCGCCTGCGGCTGCCTGGATGTCGCCGAAGCGTTCAAGAGCGAGATCGCGAAGAACCACCTGCAAGACGCCGTCCGCTTGAAGCTGACCGGCTGCCGCGGCTTCTGTGAGCGCGGCCCGCTCGCGGTTATCCTGCCGAGCCGGATCTTCTACCAGCAGATCCAGCCCGCCGACGCTGAATCGGTGATCGAGCAGACGATCAAACACGGCCAGGTCATCGGCAAGCTCCTCTATCGCGACCCGCAGACGAGGAAGCGGATCGAGCGCGAAGAGGACGTCCCCTTCTACCAGAAGCAGATGCGCCTCATCCTCGGCAAGAACGGGCACATGGATCCGAACTCGATAGACGACTACATCGCACTCGGTGGGTACGCGTCCCTCGCCAAGGCGCTCACGACCCTGCACCCCGACCGGATCATCGAGGAGATCAAGGCCTCGGGGCTGCGCGGTCGCGGCGGCGGCGGATTCCCGGCGGGACGCAAGTGGGAGACGTGCAAGAAGGCGAAGGGTGAGCCCAAGTTCGTCATCTGCAACGCCGACGAGGGGGACCCGGGCGCTTTCATGGATCGCTCGGTTCTCGAGGGGAACCCGCACTCGGTCATCGAAGGGATGATCATCGGAGCCTTCGCGATCGGCTCGCGCAACGGTTACGTCTACGTGCGCCACGAATACCGCCTCGCGGTCCAGAACCTCATGATCGCCCTGGCGCAGGCGCGCGAGAAGGGGTTCCTCGGCCCAGACATTCTCGGCAGCGGGTTCGATTTCGACATCGACGTCAGCCGCGGCGGCGGAGCGTTCGTCTGCGGCGAATCGACGGCTCTCATGGCGTCGCTCGAGGGGAAGATCGGCGAGCCGCGCGCGAAGTACGTCCACACGGTCGAGTACGGCTTGTGGAACAAGCCGTCGAATCTGAACAACGTCGAGACCTGGGCCAACGTCCCGCTCATCATCGAGAAGGGCGCGCCGTGGTATGCCTCGATCGGCACGGAGAACTCCAAGGGGACGAAGCTCTTCGCGCTCACCGGGAAGATCAACAACACCGGCCTCGTCGAGGTCCCGATGGGGATCACGCTGCGGGAGATCCTCTATGACATCGGCGGCGGGGTGCCCGGCCGGAAGAAGTTCAAGGCGGTCCAGACCGGCGGCCCCAGCGGCGGCACTCTCGTCGTCGAGACCACCGACGAGAAGATCCGCAGCTCGATCGTCCGGAGCGGGGACGTAGCCGCCGGCGATCAGGTTGTGAACCTCCTCGACCTGCCCGTGGACTTCGACGAGCTGACGAAGGCCGGCTCCATGATGGGCTCGGGCGGCATGATCGTGATGGACCAGGACTCCTGCATGGTGGACGTGGCGAAATACTTCATCCACTTCCTCATCGAGGAGTCGTGCGGCAAGTGCCTGCCGTGCCGCGAAGGGCTGCGCCTCCTGCACGAGATCCTCGACAGGATCACGAAGGGGCAGGGACGCGACGACGACATCGAGCTGATGCAGGAGATCTCGGCGACCCTCGTGGACGCGAGCCTCTGCCAGCTCGGCGGCAGCGCGCCGAACCCGGTGCTCTCGACACTCCGCTACTTCCGTCACGAGTACGACGCTCACATCCGGGAGAAGCGCTGCCCCGCCGGGGTCTGCAAGGATCTGGTCGGCTACGCGATCACCGAGGAATGCGTCGGCGACGGCCAGTGCCAGAAGGCGTGCCCGACGGGGGCGATCAGCGGGACAGTGAAATCGCTCTACGTGATCGATCAGGCGAAGTGCATCCAGTGCGACGCCTGCTACCAGGTCTG
>JAGVPR010000097.1 GCA_020052115.1 Candidatus Eiseniibacteriota bacterium | reverse complement strand
AGGGCTGCGCGCCGGGCTACATCGGCGCGGCCATCGGCGGCGACCGCGCGACAAGCCTCGAGGCCGCGGCGGAGCAGCTCCTGCGAACGGTTGAAGATGTGAACCCCGACGAGCGGCTTGCGAAGCTGGAGAAGGAGATTTTCGAGACAGCGAACGGCCTCGAGATCGGGCCGATGGGCTTCGGCGGGAAGACCACTGTGCTCGGCGTGAAGATCACGGCGCGCAATCGCCTTCCGGCGTCCTTCTTCGTTTCGATCGCGTATGCGTGCTGGGCGCACCGCCGCCGCGGCTGCCGCTTGAACGGCGCCGGCGAAGTGACGGAATGGCTCTACTGAGGTCTCGCCGGAGGGAGGACGAGGGGATGGAACCGAAGCAGTTGAGTGTGCCGATGACTGAAGCGGAGGCGCGGGCGCTCCGCGCCGGCGATGAGGTGCGGCTCTCGGGGGTGATCTTCACGGGGCGTGACGCCGTGCACAAGCATCTCCACGGCGGGGGCGCGAGCCCGGTGGATCTTTCCGGCGGCGTGATCTATCACTGCGGGCCGGTCGTGCTGGAGGAGGGAGAGAGCTACCGGGTGGTCGCCGCGGGCCCGACGACCTCGATCCGTGAGGAGCCCTACCAGGCTGAAGTCATCGAGAAGTTCGGTCTGCGCGGAGTGATCGGCAAGGGCGGCATGGGGAAGCGGACCCTGGAGGCGCTCGGCCGTTTCGGCGCCGTCTACCTGCACGCGATCGGCGGCGCGGCTCAGGTCTGCGCGCGCACCGTGGTGCGCGTCCACGGCGTTCACCTCAAGAAGGAGTTCGGCTCGCCCGAGGCGATCTGGGCGTTCGAGGTGAAGGACTTCCCGTGCGTGGTGACGATGGACAGCCACGGCAAGAGCCTCCACGCCGAGGTGCAGGAGGCATCGCTCGCGGAGCTTCTGAAGCGACTCGGCAAGTAGATACTTAGATCAAACGTCCTTGCGGGGGATCGCGGTTGGCTCTCGATAGGTCAGCCGCTTCCCCTCCGCCTTCTTGATTGCGAGCGCCGTGCGCGCGCCATCGTCTATCCCGCGAGCGTTGTACCGGAACTCGAACTCGGCGAGATAGCGATGCAGGTGCCGCTTGCTCACCGAATGATAGACGCCGTTGATCCCGCGCTTGAAGATCGAAAAGAAACCCTCCACCGTGTTCGTATACACATCTCCCCGAACGTAAACGTGGCGCGAGTGCCGGATCCGGTCGTGGCCACCCTCGAACATGCGGCCGACCTTCCGATACGCCCACTCATCGTCAGTGACGAGCCGGGCGCTTGGATCTACCCGTTCAAGGAGAATCCCCTTGATCTCGCTCCCGCCTACGCGCGTCAATGGCAGCGTTCGGACCTCTCCGCCGCGCTGAACCATCGCCATCACAACGCTCTTGTTCTTGCGCTTCTCCTGCACGAGTCCGCGCACGTAATCCGAGTGACGCGGCTTCCCGCCGACGTACGTTTCATCGGCCTCCACGGTGCCCGTCAGTTTCGGCTGCGTCTCAACGTCGTCGGCCATCGCAAATCGGATGCGGTGCATGAGAAACAGCGCCGACTTATAGGACAGTCCAGTTTCGCGCTTGATCTGGAGGGCGCTGACACCCTTCTTCGAGGAGCATGCCGACCAGAAAGCGAAGCACCAGTGCTTTAGCGGGATCCGGCTGTCCTCGAATACCGTTCCCTTGCGGACCGTGAACTGCTTGCCGCAGCCTCGGCAGACCCACAGGAAGCGAGTGCTGCGCTGGCCCGTCTTGCTGTCCCGCATCTGGTACACGTCCGCGCTGCCGCACAGAGGGCACTCGGGCTTGCCGTTCCACCGCTGCTCCTCGACGAACTCCACGGCCTTGCGTTCATCAGTGCAGGCCGCTGGGAGCTTAGCGACGATCTCTGACTTGTCCTGTGCGACCCCGCGATGCTTCGCCATGTCTTTGCCCTCCTATCCAAGAGGATAGCTGGCAATAATACTTGAGTCAAGTATAATCGCAAGAAAAACAACGGAACCGCGGCTTAGCGCGGCGGTTGAAACTCGACGGGGCGTGCTGTATTCTTGGAGGCTATGAGGGAAGGAGGCTGCGAATGACCCGGCGCAACGAGAGCGATAGGGCCGTTGATGCGGTCTGGCTACTTCACTTCCTTCGGGGGGCCTCACCGATCCTGGGCCGCACAAAGGTGCAGAAGGTGGCATTCCTCGTGCAACTCCGCCTGCGCGATCTGGGACTCAAGGGACCGCACTTCAAGTTCTTCCGCTTTACGAATGGGCCTTTTAGCCGCCACTTGTGGGACACATTCGATGAGCTTGCTGAGGCAGGGTTCGTCAAGCGGCAGACGTTCGAACTGACCCAGAGGGGCCAGTTTCTTCATGAGCTGGCCCTGGCGGTACTGAAAGATGTCCCTGACAGCCTGCGCGCGCTAGAAGCATCCGAGCGCGTGCTGCGTGGTTGTAGGAAGTACACGGGCCAGCAGTTGATGGAACGGGTCTACGATCTGAAGGTCGCTCCGGACGAGGCTCCGGATCGACCCGTCAAGATCCGAGACATGCCGACCTTCCTAGATATTCTGTGTCCACCTCCCGGAAGCGGCCTTCCGACCGAAGCAGTTCAACTCATCCAGGACGAACTGCGCCTCACAGACGCGGAACTAGAAGCCGCGCGGAGGCGAGCCCCGGCTGTAGAACGCGAAGCCGTCACAAGGCTAGCAACGGCTCTCAGCGCCAGCGGGCGATCTTAACGAATTCTGCTTGGCTGATCCCCAGCAGTGGGGCGAGACGTTCTGCCTGAGCGCGAAGGTCACTCTGCAAGAGTCCCTTGCCGAACTCCCGAATGATCTCCTTGTCCGGCCATCCCAGTGCTCGCGCAAAGGCGATTACCCGATCAGGGTGGTCGGCTAGCTCATCGAAAATCCGATTCCTTTCCACCTTCCCCTGCCTGACTCCCCGCTTGGACGAACAGCTCTTCAGGATCCACGAACACCGCTCAAGATGTGGCGTTAACTGCCGATTAGACCTTAAGTTAGACGAAACCTCTTGACATCAAAGCACTTAGGCGTCAAGATGCTTAAGTGGTGCGGTCGGCGGGATTCGAACCCGCAAGGGCAAACGCCCGGCCGATTCCAAGTCGGTTACGTTTACCGTTTCGTCACGACCGCACCGGAGTTAGTTGCTCCACCGGCCCGGCATTCGGTCTCGTCGTCACAGACATCCCGAATGCCGGGCTCGGCCATTTCGCCCACGGAGAAGGAGCACTAGCGCCCCGTGGGCCTCCGTCCTCCTATTCATGGACTCCCTCCTTCCCGAGTAGCCGCCGAAGGACCGGCGGAGGACAACGACCGGGGTTCACGGTAAGCAAAGTGGCCGGGTCCGGTCTTGACGATGCCTCGCTCCCTCTTTTGCGCCATCATGTAGAGTTCGTGCCGGATCATCACGGCGAAATTCGGGCTGTCAGACTGACGGCCGAGCGCTCTAGCGCGGACAGCGGCGTCTTCCCAAGACACGCTCTGGCCTCCAGCTTCTTGAACCGCGGCGGCTGCATAGTCCTTCAGGGTTCTCAGCGCTGGCGCTCGACTCTTCTTTCCGGAGACGGGGCCACCACGCTTCTCCTCTTCGCGAAGGGCTTCAAGAGCCGATTCGATCAGATGAATCGCATCGCGATGCCGCTCGGCGGCCTCCTGCATCTCTCGGGTCTTGCGCTCAATGTCCGCGAGATCCGCCCGTAGGCGGTT
>JAGVPR010000165.1 GCA_020052115.1 Candidatus Eiseniibacteriota bacterium | reverse complement strand
GCGCTCGACCTGCTCGAGCGGGCCGCGCGCGACGCGAAGCCGGTCCTCTTGCTCGGCGAGCGCGGTTCCGGGCGAAGAACGGCGGCGCTGGGAGCGGGATCTACCGTGCCTGGGGCGAACAGAGCCGTGGCGCTGGCCTCTTGCGGCCCCATTGCTCCGGGCGGATCACTTCTCGAGCGCGCTCTCTCTCTCGACGGCGGCTCGCTCATCGTGCTCGATGTCGAGGACGCCACACCCGCGCAGCAAGCCGAACTCCGGGAGATCGCGAAAGGGGACCACCGGCTCTTCATGATCGGCTCTCCGCGATTGCAGGAGACGACGCACGCGGGGAGTCTCCGCGCGGATCTTCGTGAGGTATCGGCCGTCATCGTTCTGCCGCCGCTTCGAGAGCGGCAGGGCGATGCGCGCCTCCTTGCGTCCCACTTCGCGTTCGCTCCGGATCAGACGGCGCTCGTCTTCTCCGAAGAAGCACTGCGGGCGCTGGAGGCGTACCCCTGGCCCGGGAACGTCGGGGAACTCAAGGAGGCCGTGCTGGCGGTGCGCGCGGTGCGGAGCGAAGGCGGGACCGTCGAGGTGCGCGATTTGCCGGAGGCGATCCGCGCGCATTTCTCGGCATCCGCTCGCCGGCTCGAAGAGGTCGAGGGAGAGCATCTCCTGCGCGTTCTGGCCCGCGTGGGCGGCAACAAGAGCCGGGCCTCCGAGATCCTCGGCATCAACCGCAAGACGCTCGGGGAGAAGCTCAAGACGCTGGAGCTGAGAGGCCGGAACCCCTGAGCGGCGAGAGAGCGGGGCGGCATGCAACGGCACACCGCCCCCGGCTCGGCCGGCCTAGTAGACCCAGATGAGATTGACGGAGACGGTGGACTGAGCGTCCGTCAAGCCGTCCCTCCTCTCGAACACGTTCTCGCTCGACCCGTCGAGTCTCACGTCGCCACGGACGATGAACGCGCCGGTCACGCGGAACTCCGGTGTCAGCGTCACTTCACGAAGCTGCTGGTCGGTCCCCGTGCGGGCGCCGTCGCGGTCGTTGAACTCCTCGGCGCGCAGCGCCAGGGAGAATCGCTTCCCGAGCCCGTAGCGCGCGTATCCCGCCGCGCCGCTCCAGATCGCGTCACCGCCGCTTGCGCTCGCTCCCTGCTCCCAGCCGTAGTCGTAGTTGAAGCCCACGGTGACTCTCTCAATAGGCTTCCAGACGACGACGACATCGCCGACGCTGCGCCGGTCCGTATCGTCGCCCGCCTGTTCAGGTCCCGAGAGGCCGTTCAGGAAGACGGACAGCGAGCCGGCGGGCATGACGGCGAGCTGGAATCCCGCGGACTTCGCGGCGTTGTTGTCCCGGGCGTTGTCCCACCCGTTCACGAGAAAGAGCTGGGCGGAGATCCGGTCCGAGAACGGATACGCCATGCGAAGGCCGGTGTGCGTGAACGGGATCGCGTAGCCGAACAGGAAGGATCGCGAAGCGTTGCCGTTGTATCCGTCGTAGCCTTCGATGACCTCGTAGCCGGTGTGCGTGCAGTGCTTGCCCGCATCAATCCGAAGCCCGCGGCCGACGGGCACCACGTAACTTGCGTACACCTGTTGCATGTCGAAGTCCTGCGCCTCCCCGGTCGTCGTGTCCCGAAAGAGACCATAGGACGCGGCGACTCTCGGGATCGTCGAGCCGGCGGTGAGATCAATGCGGAAGCCGGCGTCCCCGGGCTCGGATGCGAGCTTCTGCGCGGACAGCTCGGCCACGTCCCACACGAAGGCCGCGTGGTCGGTGTCGAAGACGCGGTAGCCATTGAGGCCCGACGCCGGGCGGTTGATGTTGTACTCGTAGTGCGTGGACAAGAACCCGTTCACCGAAACCCGCTCGTACCAGGGCGCGTCGGATCCGTCAGCGGATCGTGCGGCGTACGCGGCTCCGAGCGCAATCACCAGCGAGGCCATTCGGAGCGCGCGGCTCACACCGGCACCCCCTCTTCCTCCAGGTACGCCGTCTCGCCGTGGAGCCCCTGATCGAGCCCCATCGCCTCGGTCGTGTCTCCCACTCGCACGGGGGTGATCTTGTTGATGAGCCAGAGCATCCCCAGCGTGAAGGCGAACGCCCAGCAGGAGGAGAGCAGCACGGCGGCGAGCTGCACGAAGAAGAAGTGGGGATTGCCGCGCAGGAGGCCGTCCACGCCGGCCGGGTTGAACGCCTTCGTTGCCATCACGCCGCAGAGGATGATGCCGAGGAAGCCGCCGACGCCGTGAACGCCCCAGACGTCGAGGGCGTCATCCCAGCCGAGCCTGTTCTTCAACGCGACGGCGTAGTAGCACACGCACCCTGCGATCAGCCCGATGAGGCAGGCCGAGGTCGGCGATACGTACCCTGCGGCCGGGGTGATCGTCGCCAGCCCGGCGACGGCGCCGGTCAGAAGCCCCACGAACTTCGGCTGCTTGGAGGTCGTCCAGTCCATGAAGAGCCATGCGACGGCCGCAAAGGAGGCGGCGACGTCCGTATTGAGGAAAGCTACGGCCGTCACCGAGTCCACGCGGAACTCGCTGCCCGCATTGAATCCGTACCATCCGAACCAAAGAAGCCCCGTTCCCAATGCGACGAGCGGAATGCTGTGCGGCCCGTGGTCGCGCACCCTCCGCTTGCCGACGTAGAGTACCGACGCGAGCGCCGCGATCCCCGCGATGTTGTGGACCACGATTCCGCCGGCGAAGTCGAGTACACCCCAGCTCGCGAGCAGACCGCCGCCCCAGATCATGTGGACGAACGGGAAGTACACGAACAACAGCCAGCCTGTGAGGAAGAGCATGTATGCCTTGAAGGAGACCCTGTTGGCGAATGCGCCGGTGATGAGAGCCGGTGTGATGATGGCGAACATCATCTGGTAGGCGCAGAAGACGATCATCGGAATCGTGTCGTTCAAGGGGGAGGGCATGTCGAGCGAGATTCCGCGCAGGAAGGCCCAATGGAAGTTGCCGATGATGCCGGCGAAATCGGTCCCGGTCTTGAGATCCCCCGAGAAGCACATCGAGAAGCCGCAGAGCCACCACAGCACCGTCGTCCAACCCATCGAGACGAAGCTCTGGATCATGATCGCGAGCACGTTCTTCCGGCCGACCAACCCGCCGTAGAAAAACGCGAGTCCCGGCGTCATGAGCATCACGAGGCTGCTGCAGAGCAGCATGAACCCCGTGTTGCCGGTGTCGAGGTTTGGCATCAACGCCCCCCTTCCACGTCACTCCTGCCAGCACATGGCGGCCATGTTGGGTAGAAAGCACCCATACGGTGCGTGATAATACCCCATGTGCACTCGAGGACGCAATCCGAATCTAGGCGGGACTGCGGGCGTTCAGGAGGGATGGATTCTCGGGGATCCTCGACCGCTGCGGCGGACCGGCGCGCTCCCATCCGGAGCCCGGCTGCCTTTGCGGGGCCCCCGCCGTTCCTGCCGGATGTTAGCATCGGCGCCTGATGATCCTGCGCTGGTCCGCCCACGCGCGGCGGCACGGCGGCGGTAAGGACCTCGACGGTGCACAAACGCACGATGGTGAGAGACAACCCCACGCTGGACCATGAAACCTGGCTGACCGGGCTTCGCGAGCGCTTCGTGGAGATCGCGCGAAAGCGCGTGGAGGACCGCGTGGTCGAGGACGTCGTGCAGGAAGCGCTGACGATCATCTTCCAGAAATCGGGCGGCGGCGGCGCCCCGGTTCGAACGACGCCGTCTCTTGCGTGGTGCTTCCAGGTTCTGCGCAATGTGATCGGCAACCACTATCAGAAGGAACGCACGCGCCGTCGGCGGTTCGTCCCGTACGAGGGGGCGGTGTCGAACGGCGGCGTGGAGAGCGTGCCGGGGTCTCTGCCGACGCCGCTCGAGAGCCTCGAGCGCGAGGAACTCGACCGGCTATTGCACGACGCGGTGGCCGAGCTCTCGCGAAGGGACGAGTTCTGCGGACGGCACCTGAGGGCGCTTCTCGCCGATGATCCGGCGCTCGCGCCGGCACGATCCGAGGGGTTGGCGGAATCCACCTATCACGTCCGGCTCTTCCGATGCCGCCGGAAGCTCGGGAAGATCCTGATGGAAAAGGGGTATCTCCCGTGAGCCGAGAGATCGAGGGATTGTCTCCCGAGAATGCCCGCCGGCTCGCGGGCTATCTCGATGGCCGCCTGGCGGCGCCGGAGCGCGAAAGGTTCGAAAGAGAGACCCTCGCCGACGCGGTGTTGTCAGAGGCATTGTATTCCGAGATCGGCCTGCGCGACGCTCTGGGGCGCGCATCGGCTCGCCCGGAGCAGGAGCGCGCCGAGGATGCACCCGCGCCGAGGCCCGCGCCGCTCGCCATCCCGTCGCTCCG
>JAGVPR010000116.1 GCA_020052115.1 Candidatus Eiseniibacteriota bacterium | reverse complement strand
GGATTCTGCCCGCGGCGCCGAGCGCGCGCGGAGCGCGCCTTCTCGTGGTCGCGGTGGACGGCCTCTCGTGGAATGTGGCGGAGCCGATGATCCGCGCGGGCCGCTTGCCGCATGTCGCGGGACTGCTCGATCGAGGATGCGGACTCTCGCTCCACGCGCGTGGCTCGTTTCTGACGCCGGTCGTCTGGACTACTTTCGCGACCGGTCGTTCGCCAGAAGAGCACGGCGTCGAGGACTTCACGTGGACCTATGTTCGCGGGCTATCTCGGCCGTACGCCACGCTCCGCGTGCCGCCTTTCGTCGGCGTGCACGGCATCGAGCTGATCGGTGAACGGCTCGGACTCGTTCGCATCGTCTCGCTGAACGCCACGCACCGCCGGGCCCCCGCGATCTGGGAGATCGTTTCCGCGGCAGGCCTCGATGCGTCCGTGATCGGATACCCGATCACATGGCCGGCGGAACCGCTCGCCCATGTGCACACGGTGTCGGACCAGGCCTTCGTGACGGGGCTGTCACGGCGCACGTGGCCGGACTCGCTCCTGAGCGCCTCGGATGAAGCGATCCGCCGAGCGCGTGCCGCGCGCGGCGGGCCGTTCGATCCTGAACGGCCGGTGCGGACATCCGTTGAGGAGGACGCGGCGCGCACGGCGCTGACGTGCGACGTTCTTCGCCGCGGCGACCGCGATCTCGTGATGGTCTATCTCAATCTGCCGGACGCGGCCGGCCACCTCTACTGGGGGTTCCATGCGCCCGGGGATCTGGTGTCGCCGCCGCCGGCCAGGGAGCGGGCGCTTCGCGGTGATCTTCTCGAGCAGGCGTACGCCCTCATCGATCGCCATGTCGGCGAGCTGTTAGACGCGGCGGGAGCGGGGACATCCGTGGTCTTGCTCTCGGATCACGGGATGAGAGCGCAGCCGCGCCTGCGTTGGGTGGGCTATCACCGCCTGCGCGACGGCGGTCATACCAGCGGCCCGCCGGGATTGTGGATCGCGAGCGGGCCCGGCTTCGGACGCACGGGACGCTTCGAGGGCGGCGCCGACGGGCTCGACGTTCTTCCCACTCTGCTGGCGTTTCTCAATCTGCCCCTCGCTCGAGACCTACGAGGAACGGCCCGCCTCGATCTGTTCGCGCCGGACCATCCGGCGCGCCTCGTGCCCCCCGCCTGGGTCGCCTCTTTCGGTTCGCGCCCGGCCCCGGCGACCGCGCCCGAGAGCGGGGAGGCGGACCGCGAGCTTCGGGCGCGGCTCAAGAGCCTCGGATACATCAACTGAATCGTCCCGTGCTCGCGGGGAATCGAACAGCCGGTCGCGGCGCTTCCTCAGAGTCGCGGGCCCGTTCCGGTCATGGAAGGCCGGCGTGCGCGGCCCAGCCCGTCGAATCCATCGGCATCTCCCAAAATGTGGATCGGCCGCACGCTAACATGGGCATCCCGGGACGTGAAACGGCGTTGACCCGCGCTCGAGCACGCTGCTATCATTGACATCACTCGCCCATTCCGTGGCCGGTGCTGAACATCTTGGTCCCACGAACTCAGCCATGGAGATCACGCGCTTGACCGTGCCTGTCGCCCGAGCATTTCGTTTGTCGCCTTCCCTCGCCTGCCTCATCGCTCTCCTGGCGACGGCCGGTCACGTGTCCGCCGCCGGCGGCCCGACCTCTTTTGCTCCCGCGCGGCTTCCGAGCCTCGAAGGGAGCCCGGTCTCCTACGTGATCATCACCCCCGCCGCTCTCGCGCCGGAGTTCGAGCGCCTCGCCTCGTGGCGCACGCGCAGCGGCCTTCCAGCCGTCGTCCGTTCGACTGAGGAGATCTTCGCGGCCTACGGAGCCGGCGCGGACGAAGCCGAACGCCTGAGGCTGTTCATCCGGGACGCGCATCGGCTCTGGGGCACCGGGTGGATCCTCCTCGGCGGGGACAGCGACGTCCTTCCTGCCCGTTACGCCCATACCTCCTTCTACGGAGGCGCCGATCTCCTCACGGACCTCTATTTCTCCTGTCTCGACGGGAACTGGAATGCGGACGGGGATGCGATCTTCGGCGAGGCAGCCGTGGAGAGCATCGCGGGTTCGGGCGATGACGCGGATCTCGGCCCGGAGGTGTTCCTGGGGAGGGCGCCCGTATCCACGCTCGAGCAGGCGAAGGTGTTCGTGGACAAGACGCTCGATTACGAGCGCCGGCCTCCGCCCGGATGGTCCGAGCGGGCGCTGCTCCTCGGCGAGGTGCTCTTCCCATCGGCTTGGACGCCCGGCGATCCGGCGCCGCAACTCGACGGTGCGATGGTGGCCAATCGTACGCTCGCGCTCTTTCCGCCCGCATTCGACGTGACGCGGCTCTACCAGAACAATCCGGCGTGGCCCGGGTCGCTCTACGAATCGCGCCGGGCGGCGATCGATTCGATGAATGCCGGATACGCGATCGTTCACCACGTGGGCCACGGATTCCGCTTCAACCTGTCGGTGGGGGACGCCTCCATCGTCAACGCGGACGCCGATGCCCTCACGAACGGCGATCGCACGTTCCTTCTCTATGCCCTGAACTGCACGTCGGCGGCGTTCAACTTCAACTGCGTCAGCGAGCGGTTCCTCGAGAACCCGAACGGGGGCGCTGTCGCGGTCCTCGGCTCGACAGACCTGGATTTCGTGACGACGTCCATGGATTACCAGGATGTGTTCTACGAGAAGCTCTTCGCGCAGGGCTACGACAGGGTGGGGGAGGCGTTCACTCTGGCGAACGCGGCGTTCGCCGCCCAGGCCGAATACGACGGAGCGCATCGCTGGACGCAATTCTGCCTGGTGCTGCTCGGAGACCCGAGCTTGAGAATCTGGTCGAGCGTTCCGCGGGAGCTGGCGGTGACCCATCCGGCGGTGGTGCCGCTGGGGTCTCCGGAGTTGGCCGTCACGGTTCTCTGCGAGGGGTCGCCCCTGTCCGGCGCCCTCGTGACGCTCGACAAGGAGGGCGACACGTATGCCTCGGCAGTAACGGGGCCGGACGGAGTCGCTCACGTCCCGTTCTGGCCGCGCGCCGAAGGGGCGTTTTCGGTGGTGGCGACCGCGAAGAACGCGGTGCCCTACGAAGGTTCGGCCGCGGTGACCTCCCCCGCGGCGGCGCACGTGGTCGTGCAGGCGCTTCGGCTGGCGCTCCATCCGAGCGATGGATACAAGTCCGCGGACGGTGATCTTCAGGCCGGGGCCACGATGTACCTGAAACTGCGTTTCCACAACACAGGGGCGGCACCGGTCAGCAATCTCTGGGTGGAAGGAGCGATCGCGGACCCCTGGGTCAGCCTGGCGGAGAGCACGTCTGCGATCCCGAATCTCGCGCCGGGCCAGGATGCGTGGATGTACGGATGGCTGCGTCTCGTGATCGCCCGGGAGATCCCCGACGGCCGCCGGGTCCATTGCGAGATCCAGGTGAGAGGCTCCAACGGTTTCATCACCGGCGAGCTGCTGGAATTCCGCGCGATCTCGCCCCGTCCGGAGCTTGTGGAGGCGCTGCCGCCGTCAGGGGGACCCGCGCAGTCGGCGTTCTCGCTCCGAGTCACGAACGACGGCATGGGCGGGCTCTCGAAGTGGCGGGCCGTGCTCTCGAGGTTTTCGGGCGTCGCCTCGCTGATTGACTCGATCGCGAACCTCGACACGCTGGCGACCGGTCAGACCGCGACAGTGGGCCCGTTCGTCTATGAGCCTGCCGCGGGCGATCCGCGGTTCTTCCTGCACGTCGAAGATGACGTGGGAACGCTTCTCGACAGCGTCATCGTTGATTTCTCGCCGCCTCCAACTCCTCAGGGAATCGCCGCCACGGGGGGGACCGATCGGATTCGTGTGTCGTGGAGCGTGCCCGAGGGGGCGGATGACCTCCAAGGCTACCGCGTGTACCGGGCCGAGGCTGCCACCGGACAGTACGTCCGGGTGACCTCCGATCCCGTGCGGGGCGCTTCGGTATTCGAAGACGCGGGATTGGCTCCCACGACCACGTTCTTCTACCGCGTGTCGTCGCTCGACGAGGCTGGGAACGAAAGCGCTCTCTCTGATTCCGTGGTGATGATCACGTCTCCCCCCATGGAGTCCGGATGGCCGGCGACGGTTTCGCTAGATTCGCCTTCGGCCCCCGCGCTCGCCGACGTGGACGGCGACTCGATTCCTGAGATCATCGCGGGCGGCGACGAAGTTTACGTCTTCCATTCGGACGGTACGGAGCTCCGCGACGGCGACAACAACTCGCTTACCCTCGGCGTGTTCACGACCCAGGGATTCCGTTACTGGTCGTGCCCGGCCGTCGGCGACCTCGATGGAGACGAGGAGCCCGAGATCGTCGCGTGCTCATGGCAGGATCAGCCGGACCAGACGCCGCAGGTCGGCCGCCTCTTCGTGTGGCGCGCGAGCGGCGAGGTCGCCCCCGGCTGGCCGCAGCCGTTCCTCGACTCCCCGGCCAATCCGTGGGCGACTCCGGCACTCGGCGATCTCGACGGTGACGGCACTCTGGAGATCGTCGTGCCCTCGCGGGGTCGCGTGTACGCCTTCCACCATGACGGAACAGATGTGCTCGACGGCGATGCCGATCCGGGCACCAACGGTGTCTTCATGGGCCTGTCGGGCGCCGACTACATGTACGGCTCGGCCGCGTTGGCGGATATTGACGGAGACGGCCGCGACGAGATCATCGTCCTGGACCGGGGACGACCCGGCGGAAGCCGGTTGCACGTCATGAACGGTGATGGATCCTCGGCCGCCCGGTTCCCCTTCACCGTCGGCTCGAGTCAAACAACGTCGTCCCCGGCCGTCGTGGACATCAACGGCGACGGCATCCAGGAGATCATCTTCGGAGCAGGGGACAACCACGTCTATGCGGTGCACCTCAGCGGGTCCAATGTCCAGGGATGGCCCGCCTCCGGTCCCGTGCTCTCCGGCTACACTGATTTCCAATCCTCGCCCGCCGTCGGGGACATCAACGGCGACGGGGACTTGGATGTCGTCATAGGGTCGAACGACGGGAGGCTCTTTGCGTGGCGCGGCAAGGACGGTGCGATCTTGCCGGGATTCCCGCTGCAGGTCGCGCCGCCGGGATTTCGCCTGGGCTCACCGATCATCGGAGAGATGGACGGTGAGAGCCCGGAGCGGGAGGTCATCGTCCCTGCGTTCGATGGGAAGCTCTACGCGCTGAACCACGACGGCACGGCCGTGCCGGGGTTCCCGTACGTCACGTCCGGGGAGATGCCAGCGGGCGCGCTCCTGGGCGACGCGGACCGCGACGGCGTGCAGAACCTGCTGTTCCAGAGTTCCGATCAGCACATCTACCTGCTCGAGTTCCCCGGGGTCCCCGCCATGCCTTCGCAAGACCCTTGGCCGATGTTTCGCCAGAACGCGCATCGTAACGGCCGGGTGCTGCGCGGGCCGACCGTGGATGTCGTCCTCGAAGATCCCGATGAGGGAGCGGCTGCCGCACGGGCGGCGTTCCCGCAGCCGGGGCCGAACCCGTTCTCGCCGAGCGTTTCGTTCCAGGTCGTCGTGCCCGGCGGGGGCGGGGAGCGCGTGTCGCTACGACTCTTCGACGTCAAGGGCTGCCTCGTGCGCGAGCTCTGCGATCGGATGCTGCCGCCGGGCGCCCATCGGCTCGCCTGGGATGGATGTGATGCCCGCGGCAGAACGGTTCCCAGCGGGGTGTACTTCGCCGGCGTCAAGATCGGACGGTTCGAAGCCGTGCGGCGGGTCGTGCGTTCGCGGTAGGTCGCCCTGGCGCTGGAGCGTGAGGGGCTTCCCGGTGCGGGAAGCCCCTCGCGTCTTGGATCAGTCGTCCCGGTCCTGTCTCTTCTCGAGCTGCCGGCGCAGATCGTCCAGATCCCTGCGCAGCTCGTCCATGTCGCGGCGAAGGTCGTCGCGCCCCTTCGAGAGCGGGTCGCGGAGCAGCCGGCGCTGTTCCATCTGGGGTAACCGCATGAGCGACCGGCCGGGGGCGCCCTCCAGTTGAGCGTCCAGTGAGCGCGACTCCCCCTTGCGAACGAATTCGATCTCCACGCGATCGCCGTCCTCCGCCTTGGCGATCGCATCCACGAGATCCTGCGCCTTCTCGACGGCGCGGCCATTGACGGCTGTGATGACGTCGCCGGCCTTGAGCCCCGCCTTCTCGGCCGGCGTGCTTTCACCGACGTGGACGACGAGGGCGCCGAGCTCTCTCTGGAAGTACGGACCGAGGTCCTCGTTCAGATCCACGACGCGCACGCCGAGGAACGCCGACGGTCCGCCGCCGAACTCGCGAAACGGGCCGGGGCCCGGCGAATCCGGATCCTCTGGCATCCAGTGCGGCTCGTGTCCGCGCCGAGGCTCCGCGGCGCGCGGTTCCTCCGCGGATGCCGGCCTCGTCCCGAGCTTCACTTGGAACTCGCGATTCTTGCCGTCGCGGATCGCCTCGAAACGCAGCCGGTCCGCCGGGTCATGCCGGCGAACCAGCCGGATCAGATCGTCCGGGCTCGTGACCTCATCGCCGTCAACGGAGACGATGACGTCGCCGCGCACGATGCCGGCCTCATCGGCCGGGCTCTTCGTGATGACCTCGCTCACGAGCGCCCCCCGGGCGTCATCGAGATCGAGGCTCTCGGCGATGTCGCGAGTCACCTCCTGAAGGTAGACCCCGAGCCAACCTCCGCCGCCCGCCTGCTCGGCCGAGACGGCTTGGGCCGGAATGCGATCACACGCAGCGACGGCGGAGGCGAGAGGGAAGGCGAGGGCGGGCAAAGAAAGACAAGCCAACAGGAAACGCGAGATTCTCATGTCTCCTCCTTTCCACGGCGATGCCGGGCGCGCGATCTGCCGGCCGGCCGACAGCCGAACTCTAGACGGTTCCACCCGGAGGCCGCGGCCGGGGTTCCGCGAGGCGGTCCAGGATCTCCGAGACGCCGTCGAGGGCGGTCCGAAGGGCGTCCGGAGCCAGCCCCGCACAGGAAATCCTCATGTGGCGAGGGTCGCCGAAGAACTCGCCGGGCACGACGGCCGTGCTGCGCTCCGCGAGGAGGAGGTCGGAGACCCGGCGCCCCGTGAGCCCGGCCGGGAGGCGCGGGAAGGCGAAGGGGACCTCCGGGGCGTGAACGGTCATCAGGTCGGATCGAGATCGAAGCCACTCGTCGAGCACCGCGCGGCGTGGTTGAAGCAGCGCTCGCGTCCGCGCCCTGAGGAGATCGAGCCGCCCCAGGGCGTGCGCCGCCGCGGCCTCCGCAAGCGACGCGTTGTCCACGTAGGCGAGGTCGAGAACGCGGCGGAGCCCCTCGGCGACCGTGTCCGATGCGAGAATCCAGCCCGCGCGAAGAGGCCCAAGCCCGAACGCCTTCGTCAGGCTCCCCGCGGAGATCACCCTGAGACTCCGGCGGAAGAGCGGATCGGGAGGATCTGGAAGAAACTCGCGGTAGACCTCGTCACAGAGAACGGTGAAGTCTCCGTCCTCCGCGACGCGGACGAGGGCCTCTCGCTCCTTCTCGCTGAACGCGGAACCCGAGGGATTGTGAAGATCGCTCACCAGGAGGAGCCGCGGCGGCCGCCGCGCGAGTTGAGCGAGGCGATCGAGGTCGAGATGAAACCCGTTCTCGGACGGCCTAGGGAGAACCTCGACCTCTGCCCCGAAGAGGGTCGGGACCGTGCGCAGAGCCCCGTAGCCGGGACTTTCCACGACCACCCGGTCCCCAGGCCGCACGAAAAGCGCCACCACGGCGAAGATCGCCGAGCTGGCGCCGGAGACCGGCACGACACCATCCTCCGAAGCCCGAAACCGCTGGGCGACGGCGGCCCTCCAGCGCGGGAGGCCGTAATAGTTTGGCTCGGCCAGCGGAAGGTCCCTCGGATCGAGCGCCAGATCCTCCCAGGTGCAGGACGGCATGCCGGACACCGCCAGATCTGCAGCGGCTCTGGACTGGACCCGCTTGGCCCACGCCATATGCTCGAACGCTTCGAAAGGCACGGGCGGATTCTCCCGTCCCGAGGGCTTCGGGTCAAGATTCTCTTGCGCGGGGCAACTTCTTGTGGTATATTGAATTCCTGCGTTAGGGCACGCCGAACGCTTGGGGCTCTGTACTGACGATCCGGGGTTCCGTGACGCTACTGCGATTCGTACTCCTGTTCCTGTGGGCCTCTTCCGTCGTTCTGGTTCTTCCCGCGCTGCCGGGCGGACCGCCTGCAGCACAGGCCGCAGGGGTCGCTACCGACGCGGGAACCCTGACGACCGATGAAGTCCCTCGCCGCATCGTGCGTGCGGGCTCGGAGGAAACGAGTCCCGGCGCGAGCGGCGAAGTGCGCGCGAGAGCCCTTGTCAACGGACTCTCGAATTCCCTCCATCTTGCTCCTGAAGACGATCTCCTCCTGACCCGCCGCGCGCGAACGCGAATGGGCGATCATTTCCTCTTCGAGCAGCGCCACGGTGCATTGCCTGTCCTGGGCGCCTACCTCGCCGTGCACCTCACGCCCTCAGGCGCCTTGCGACTGGTGGTGAACGAGACGCAGGCCGCGCTGTCGCCGTCCCCCGCGGCGACCGTGTCGCGTGACGTCGCGCTCGGTCTGGCTCGCCGCCGCGTCGGCGTCGTCTCGGAGGCATATCACGCCGAACCCCGCGCGGATCTCTCCGTCACGCGCGAGGGTCGCCTCGTGTGGCGGGTGCTCCTTCCGGCCGAGGAACCGTTCGGCGACTGGGAACTCCTCGTGGATGCCCGCAACGGCGAGGTCGTTCGCGTGACCGATCTCGTCGTGAGCGCGATTGACGGTGCAGGAGACATCTTCGACCCGAACCCCGTGGTCACACTCCAGAACGAGAGTCTCACCGATCAGAACGACGCGCCGTCGGCGATCCCTCAGGGAGCTTACCGGCATGTCGGACTGCCGGAACTCGACGCTCCGGTCGGCGGCCTGTACTACCTCCGGGGACCTCACTGCTCGATCCAGGATTTCGAGCTTCCGATGACAGTGCGGGCGACATCGGCTGCCGCGGACGGCTTCAATTACGACCGGGGGGATGATCGCTTCGAAGAGGTGAGCGTCTACTACCACGTGGACGCCGCGATCCGCAGCCTTCGCGCCCTGGGTTTCCTGGACATTCTCACGCATCCGATCGTGTGCGACGCGCACGGACTGGACGGCGCCGACAACTCGCACTACGTTCCCTCGACCGGCCGCCTCGCTTACGGCGACGGTTGCATAGATGACGCCGAGGACGCCGAGGTCATCTGGCACGAGCTTGGGCACGCCGTGCAGGACGATCAGGTGCCGGGCTGGGTGGGGACAGGGGAATCGGGCGCGATGGGAGAGGGGTTCTGCGATTTCTTCGCCGCGGCCCTGTCGGAGACGGTGTCGAACGGCTACGGGATCGAGCAGGTCTTCGACTGGGATCGCGGGCCCGTGGACGGCTGCTGGGCCGGAAGGCGCATTGACTCGACAAAGCACTATCCGGATGACCTCGTCGGCGATGTCCACAGCGACGGGGAGATCTGGTCGGCCGTGTTGTGGGAGATCGCCCAGGGAATCGGACGGGAGCGCGCGCTGACGGTCGTGATCGAGAGCCACGTCATGGTGCCGCCGGGCGGGTCGTTCGAAGACGGGGCGGTGGCCGTGATTCTTGCGGACGGCGCACTCTACGCCGGCGCGGACATTCCTCTCATGCTCGATCTCTTCGAGCAGCGCGGGATCTTGAGCCAGGCGGCCTTCGCGCCGGCCATCGCGCACGTTCCGCCGCCGAGCACGGAGGACCCGATCGGTCCTTACGTCCTGACCGCCACGGTCGGGAACTACGCGCCGATCCCTCCAGATTCCGTGCGCGTCTTGTGCCGGACCGCCGGCGGATCGTTCCTCTCGCTGCCGATGGAACCGACCGGCATCGAGGACGAATACGCGGTCAGCTTCCTTGGAGTCCCGGCGGGCACGACGTACGAGTACTACTTTCGGGCCACCGATTTCGCCGGCTTGACGACACGCCTTCCGGTCACGGACGGGACATACTTCACCTTCTCCGTAGCGGACGACCTGACGCCTCCGGTCATCACACACACGGCGATCGCGGACGCCCCATATGGAACATGGCCTCCCACGTTGAGCGCCACCGTCACGGATTCGCACGGCGTGGATTCGGTCACGGTTTCGGTGAGCGTGAACGGCGAAGATCGCGGGGTCTTCGACGTTCCTCGGGTGGCGGGGACGGACACGTACCTGAGGGATCTGCCGCTCGGTGCTTCACTGGTCTCGCCTGGCGATGTCGTGGGGTACCGCCTCGCCGCGAGCGACGTGTCGGTCCTGCGAAACACATCGTTCGCTCCCATGCCGCCGCTGTTCAACTCCTTCACCGTGCTCGACGCCGGCGGAAGGGCGCTCGTGGTGGACGATGACAACGCGACCGGAACCCCCGTGCTCTCGGCCGATCTCGCGACGGCGGGGTTCATCGTGACCACCGTGACTCCCGGCGCCCTCACGTCCGCCATGTTGGTCGGCAGCGATTTCGTCGGCTGGGCCGCGGGGAACAACCCAAACCCGCTGGCGCACGCGGGCGCGCGGGCGATCATCGAGGAGCACGTGGCCGGCGGAGGCAAGGTCGTCATCGAGGGCGGGGAGGTCGGGTACGACGCGTTGAAGGTCCCGGGCTATCCATCGTTCGCTTCGAACGTGCTCCACGCCGCGAACTGGGTCTCCAACTGGTCGGGCGTGGTGCGTCCCCTGCCGTGGAAGAAGACGCACCCGGTCCTCTATGTTCCGAACATCCTGCCGGCCTCCGTCACCGTGACCTATGCGGGGCTGCAGGGGAACCAGGATGCCGTGCTCCCGGCAGTGGGCGCCACGCTTCTCGCTGAGAACAGCATCTGGCCGGGCTACGGCGGCATCCTCGTCTATGACGACGACGCGGCTCCCCAGTCCGGCCGAGTCGTCTACTGCGCGTTCAATATCAATGCGCTGTCCGACCAGAACGTGCGCCGGAACCTCGTGGGCAACATCGGGCACTACCTCGCGGCGGGGCAGGGGGCGCCGGCGGGGACGATCTCCGGCACGGTGAACCTCCTCGGCGGGCCGGCGGACCGAAGCGGCACGATCGTGCGCTCGGTGCTCCAGGACGCGCTGACGTTCACCGCTGCTGACGGAACGTACTCCTTGAGCGGTCTCTACAGCACTCCTCAGATGCTCGAGATCCTGCACGCCGGCTATGAGACGGTTCAACTCGTGGGCCTCGTTCCGCCCGAGAATGGTGTGCTCGCCGAGCAGAACGCCGAACTGCGCGCTGTGGACACTTTCTCCTACCGCGACGCGCCCTATCAGGCCATCCCCGACAACAACACGGCTGGGATCCAGTCAATCGTCAACTGCACGATGGACGGCACGCTGCACGACATCCTCGTGTCCGTGGTCATCCATCACGGTTACGTCGGTGATCTCATCGTGGAGCTGCGATCCCCCACGGGCCGGACGGTGCGTCTTCACAATAGGACGGGAAAGGGAGACGACAACATTCTGACGACGTTCGACAGCGAACGCGTCCCCGACGGCCCTGGGACTCTCGACGATCTCGTAGGGGATTCGACGCTCGGGGACTGGACGCTCACGGTGAGCGACAATCAGCAGGTCGAAACGGGCACGTTCGATTCTTGGACTTTGCTCGTGACCTCTCTTCGACCGACGATCGGCGACCCGGGCCCCGACAGCCCGCCCGCCGTTCCGGGGCTTGAGCTTCTCGCGCCCAACCCGTTCTCGGCCTCGGTGCGCCTCTCGTACGCGCTTCCCAGGGATGGCGATGTGCGTCTCGCCATCTTCGATCTCACGGGGCGCGAGATCGCTGTGATCGAGGACGGCCGCCGCGAGTCGGGCCGCCACGAGACCTTCTGGAACGCTCGCGACCGCGAGGGACGCCGGGTCGGGGCGGGCGTGTACTTCTGCCGCTTCACGGCCGGGGGGGTCGAGGAAACCCGCAAGCTGGTGCTCCTCGAGTGAGGGCCCTCGGCCTCGCGGCGCTTTTCGC
>JAGVPR010000256.1 GCA_020052115.1 Candidatus Eiseniibacteriota bacterium | reverse complement strand
GAGGGGGGGCCGTCCGCTGACCGCCCCGAAGGGCCGCCGGAGGCGCCGCCCGTGGGCGATCCGCAGTGAGCCGGCGCTCAGGCCTCAGGAGCATCCGCTCGTCGCACCGCAATTGCGGCACGCGTAGCAGGCTCCGTTTCGAACCATGATCTCCCCGCACTCGTGACAGGGCGGGGCGTCGGCCTGCGCGGTGAAGACCTCGTGCTCGCGCTCCTCGATCTCGCGACTCGCGACCCGCGGGGCGTGCGAGCCGTTCTCGCCGGAGTGCAGGCCGTTGTCCTCTTGCTCGTGGCCGTTTCTCGGCCTCTCGTCGGCCGGCAGGTACCGGAGCGCGAGCCAGCGGAAGATGTAGTCCGCGATTGATTTCGCGATCGGGATCTCGGAGTTGTTCGTGAAGCCCGACGGCTCGAATCGCGTGTGGCTGAACTTGTCCACGAGCACCTTGAGCGGCACGCCGTACTGCAGCGCCAGCGAGATCGCCGTCGCGAACGAGTCCATCAGGCCGGAAACGACCGAGCCCTTCTTCGCCATCGTGACGAAGATCTCGCCCGGGGCTCCATCCTCGTAGAGGCCCACGGTGATGTAGCCTTCGTGCCCCGCGATCGAGAACTTGTGCGTGAGCGAGGATCTCTCGTCCGGCAGGCGCCGCCGGTACGGGCGCCGCTCGGCCCCCTCGCCCGGCGCCGCGGGTTTCGGCGCGAGCTTGTCGCCGCGCGAGGTCGAGAGAGGCTGCGTTCTCTTGCATCCGTCGCGGTAGATCGCGATCGCCTTCAGGCCGAGCTTCCAGCCCTCGACGAAGATCCGCTCGATCTCCTCGACCGCCGTCTCCGCCGGAACATTGACGGTCTTGCTGATCGCGCCGCTCAAGAACGGCTGCACGGCGGCCATCATCTTGATGTGGCCCTTGTAGTGGATCGAGCGCTGCCCCTTCCCCGGCTTGAACGCGCAGTCGAAGACCGGGAGATGGTGCGCCTTGAGGCCGGGCGCGCCCTCGATGGTCTCCTCGCGGTCCACGTGATTGACGATGGCGCGCACCTGCCGGTCCGTGTACTTGAGCCTGCGGAGCGCCTCGGGCACCGTCTGGTTCACGAGCTTGAACATCCCGCCGCCGACGAGCTTCTTGTACTTGACGAGCGCGATGTCGGGTTCGATGCCGGTCGTGTCGCAGTCCATCATGAAGGCGATCGTGCCGGTCGGAGCCAGCACCGTCACCTGCGCGTTCCTGTAGCCGTGCCCTTCGCCCAGGGAGAGAGCCTCGTCCCACACGCCCCGCGCCGCCGACAGGAGATCCGCCGGCACGCGCTCCTCCGGGATCGCCAGGCTCGCCTCGCGGTGCTTTCCGATCACACGCAGCATCGCGTTGTCGTTGCGCGCGAAAGCGGTGAACGGCCCCATGCTCGCCGCGATGCGGGACGACTGCGCGTACGCCTCGCCGCACATGAGCGCGGTGATCGAGGCGGCGTACGACCGGCCCTCGTCGGAATCGTACGGCAACCCGCGCGCCATGAGCAGCGCTCCGAGGTTCGCGTAGCCCAAACCGAGCGGCCGGAACTCGCGACTCCTCGCTGTGATGGACGGCGTCGGATACGACGCGCTGTCCACGATGATCTCCTGCGCCGTGATCATGACGTCCACCGCGTGCCGGAACGCGTCCACGTCCAGCTCGCCGTCGGCGCGGCGGAACTTCATGAGATTGAGCGAGGAGAGGTTGCAGGAAGTGTCGTCGAGGAAGAGAAACTCCGAGCATGGATTAGACGCGTTGATCCGCCCCGACTTCGGCACGGTGTGCCAGTCGTTCGTCGTCGTGTCGAACTGAAGCCCCGGGTCGCCGCAAACCCACGCGGCCTCGGCGATCTCGTGAAGCAGGCCGCGCGCGCGGTAGGTGTCCATCGGCTCGCCGCTCGTGACAGCGCGGGTGGACCAGTCGCGGTCCTCGACGACGGCGCGCATGAAGTCGTCGGTGGCGCGAACAGAGTGATTCGCGTTCTGGAAGAAGACCGAATCGTACGCGCCGCCCGGGACGTTGAAGCCGGGATCGTAGCCGGCATCAATGAGCGCCCATGCCTTCTTCTCCTCCTCCGCCTTGGAGCGGATGAAGGCGAGGATGTCCGGGTGCTCGGTGTTGAGGATGACCATCTTCGCCGCGCGGCGACTCCGGCCTCCACTCTTGATGACGCCCGCGAAGGCGTCGTAGCCCTTCATGAACGAGACCGGGCCGCTGGCGGTGCCCCCGCCGCCGAGCAACTCGCGCGATGAGCGAAGCGTCGAGAGGTTGCTCCCGGTGCCGGAGCCGAACTTGAACAGCATCCCCTCGGTCTTCGCGAGGTCCAGGATGGACTCCATCCTGTCCTCGACGGAGTTGATGAAGCACGCCGAGGACTGCGGGTGGGGATCCACGCCGACGTTGAACCACACCGGCGAGTTGAACGACGCCTTCTGGTTGACGAGGAGGTGGACGAGTTCGGCGTGGAATGCGTCCCCGTCGTCCTCGGAGGCGAAGTAGCCGCCGTCGCGTCCCCACCGGGCGATCGTGTCGGCGACGCGCGCGATGAGCTGACGGACGCTCTGCTCCCTCTGCGGCGTTCCGAGCGGGCCGCGGAAGTACTTCGAGACGACGACGTTGGTCGCAAGCTGCGACCACGGCTTGGGGATCTCGACATCGCGCTGCTCGAACGCCACGTCGCCGCGCTCGTTGGAGATGGTGGCCGACCGGAGTTCCCACTCCAGCTCGTCGAAGGGGTGGATCCCAGGACGGGTCCAGAGGCGGTCTATGCGCAGTTTCCTCGGCCCCTGCTCCGCGGGCTCGTGCCGGGAGAGGGTCCCTTGCACGGCGGTCGGAGAGCCGGACCGCCTGCCGGGTCGCGTCACGGGAAGCTCCGGACCAAAATCGGAGTGACGCCCTCGGATCCTCATCGGTGACCCTCTTTCGGGCGCCGCTCAGGCGCCGTCATCGCAAGACCTAACTCCAACAGTCGGTTGTAGATCGGATCCGCAAATCGTTCAAATAACGAAGCTTGCAGCCTCCAGCCTCGGCTCGACCGGGTCTTCGTTTTACAGCCGGGGCTGGCGGGTGTCAAGGCCGAAAATGCCCGACATGTTGGGACTGCCTTCCAGCTAACTACTACATATGGTGGGTCCGGTCCCCTCCCGGGCCCGCCGCTCGGCGGATGTGCGATCAAAGCCCGCCGCGGGCCGTGTTCACCCATGCTTCGAAGGACCCGGCCCGTCTCCGACCGCGAAGAAGGCGGGGGCTTCGGATCCATGACCCGCGCGGCCTACGGAGGTGCGGCGGCGGGGTCGGTGTCGGATCCTGTCTCACCATGTCCACGATCGCGACACATCAAGAGACCTGTTACTTCTAGATAGATTTCGTGGCGAGGGTGCGCGGCCTCTTCGCACGAAAGCAAGAGGGGCCCAAGCGCGGAGACCCGCTCAGGACGCGCCGATTCGGGATCCCGTAGGCTGCGACATCGCGAACGACGCGGCTTCGATGCCACACCCGGCGATTGAGCGCGGAAGCGGGGCGCTATACTGACGGTTATGAGCCAGAACAAGCAGATCGCAACACTGCTCGAGGAGGCGGCGGACCTGGTTGAATTCCTCGGCGAGAACCCCTTCCGCTCGAGCGCCTACCGGAATGCCGCCCGGAGCCTCGAGGCCGCCGCCGAGGACGTGGAAACCCTCGCACGAGAAGGGCGCCTGAAGGAAGTCCCGGGCGTCGGAAAGGGGATCGCGATCTGGATCGGGGAGTTTCTCGAACTCGGCGCGATCCGCGAGTTGGAGGAACTCCGGAAGAAGGTGCCGCCGGGGCTCCTCGTGCTGAGGCGAGTGCAGGGAATCGGACCGAAGACGCTTCTCATGCTCCACCAGACGCTGGGGATCGCGAGTCTGCGGGACATGAAGCAGGCGATCGAGGCCGGAAAGCTGGAAGGGCTGCCCGGCATCGGCGCGAAGAAGATCGAGAACATCCGGAAGGGGCTGGAGTACTTCGAGCGCGGGGCCGAGCGCCTCTCTCTTCCCGAGGCGCGCGAGCTCGCCGGGTCGGCCATGGCGGCGCTGGCGCCGGTTCGCGGAGTGCGCCGCATCGAGGTGGCCGGGAGCTTGCGCCGCTGGCAGGAGACGATCGGCGACGTGGACATCCTCTGCTCGGCGGACGAGCCGGAGGCGGTGATCGAGCGCTTCGTCACGCTGGAAGTGGTGGCTGACGTTCTGGGCAGGGGGCCGACCAAGGCCAGCATCCGCACCGCAGCGGGCCGGCAGATGGATCTGCGTGTCGTTCCCGATGATTCGTTCGGGGCAGCATTGCAGTACTTCACCGGATCGAAGGCCCACAACGTCAAGCTCAGGGAGATGGCGCAGGGGCGCGGCTTGAAGGTCAACGAGTACGGCGTCTTCCGGGGCGAGGAGCGGATCGCCGGGAGGGATGAGGAGGACGTCTACGCCGCGCTCGGCCTGCCTTGGATTCCGCCGGAGCTGCGAGAGGACACCGGGGAGATCGAGGCGGCGATCGAGGGCCGCCTCCCGAAGCTCGTCACGCTCGAGGAGGTGCGAGGCGATCTCCACGTGCACTCCGACTGGAGCGACGGCAGCATGCCCATCGAGGCCGTGGCTCGCCGGGCCAAGGAGCTGGGCTACGGCTACGTCGTCATCTCGGATCACTCACGGAGCGCCAGCTACGCCGGCGGGCTCACTCCCGAGAGGCTTCGCGAGCAGTGGGAGGAGATCCGGCGCGTGCGGAAGTCGGTTTGCGGCATCGAGATCCTGGCCGCGAGCGAGGTGGACATCCTCCCCGACGGGCGCTTGGACTTTCCGGACGATGTCCTTCGCGAACTCGACTGGGTCGTCGCTTCCGTCCACAGCGGCTTCAAACTGAACGTGACGGAGCGGATGCGCCTGGCGATGGAGAACCCGCACGTGGACATGATCGCCCACCCGACCGGGCGCATCCTCTCGCGGAGGGAAGGGTACGATGTGGACTTGGAGCCGGTGATCGCGCACGCGGCGCGCACCGGGACCGCGCTCGAGATCAACTGCTATCCCGACCGTCTCGACCTGTCGGACGCGAACGCGCGACGCGCGCGCCGGCAGGGGGTTCCGATCGTGCTGGGCACGGACTCGCACCACGCCGGCAATCTCGAGTTCATGGAATATGGCGTCCGGGTGGCCCGCCGCGCGGGCCTGACGGCGGCCGACATCACGAACTGCCGCGAGGTCTCGGAGCTGAAGGAGGGACGGAAGCGGTTGCGCGTCGCCGAGGCTCCCGCCGCCGAGGCGGCTGCGCCGCGCGGCGCTACTCCTCGCCGGGCGAGTAGAAAAGGTCCGAGTTCGCGGTCGTGAGCGGGCGCCCCTTGCCCGGGGTTCCCGACGCGACCATCTCCCCCACGAAGAGCGTGTGGTCTCCCGGCTCGAGAGCCGAGACCACGGTGCACTCGACGTAGGCGAGCGCGTCCCGGAGGATCGGCGCGCCGGTCTTCTTGCCGGTGGATGGGACCGCGGAGAAGGCATCGCTCGTCTCATGCAGGCCCGGGGTGAACTTGCGCGCCAGTTCCGCCTGTCCCTCTGCCAGGACGTTGACGGCGAAGACGCCGCCGTCGCGGATGATCTTGTGCGCGTAGCTCTCGTTCTTGACGGCCACCATGATGAGGTCGGGGTTGAACGAAACCTGGGAAACCCACGACGCCGTGAAGCCGGCGATGATGTCGCCGCTCTTGGTCGTGACGACATGCACTCCATAACTCAGACACTCCAGGGCAGACCCCTTCTTTTCCCTGGCCATGAAATCCTCCTTGGCCGTTGCCTTTGGCCGCAAGCGCGGCCCGTCGCCGGACTCCGGCGAACGCATGGCAAAGACTATAACTGAACCGGAAGCGTGCTGCTAGGGCGGTCCGAGAGCGGGCCCGCCCGCCCCGCCGGGAGGTGATTTGTGCTCGATCTGAATTTCTCCGCTCTTCCAGAAGATCTGCTCGTCGGCACGTCGTCCTTCGGAACGGACGACTGGCGCGGCGTCTTCTACCCGGCAGGGCTGGCGCCGGCGGAGTACCTGCGCTTCTATGCCGCCCGCTTCGCCACCGTCGAGATTGACGCCACCTGGTACTCGTCACCGTCCCGGCGCACGGTCGAGGCGTGGGTGCAGAAGGTCCCGGACGGCTTCGTCTTCTCCGCGAAGGTGCCGCGTTCCATCACGCACGACCGGTATCTGGAGGGGTGCGATGAGGAGTGGTCCCGCTTCCTCGAGGCGATGGACCGGCTCGGGGAGAAGCGGGGGCCCCTGCTCTTCCAGTTCCCGTACGTTGCGAAGGGGAAGGACGCCGAGGAGTACCGCACGGGCGCGGATTTCCGGCGCCGCCTGGCGGCGTTCTTGCCGAAGCTCCCGACCAGCGGGCAATATGTCGTGGAAGTGCGAAACGAGAAATGGATCGCGGATCCGCTGCTCGACCTGCTGCGCGCGCACAATGTGGCCCTCGCCTTCGTGCACTACTACACGATGCCCACGGCGGCATCGCTCCTGGTGCGCTGCGATCCCGTCACGGCCGACTTCGCCTACATTCGCTTCCTCGGCCACCACAACGAGATGGACCGGAAGGTCGCCGCCGCACGCGCGGAAGGGGCGCGCGAGCGGGATTGGGAGCGCCTCATCGTGGATCGCACCGCGGAAACCCGCGCCTGGATCGGCCCGATCCGCGAACTTCTTCGCCGCGGGCGGAAGACCTACGTCTACTTCAACAATCACTTCGCGGGGTTCGCACCGGGATCCATCGAGCTGTTCCTGAAGGTGTGGAGGGAGATGGACTCGGGCGGAGCCGTCACCCCACCGTGATGATGCGGATCCGCTCCTCGGGCAGGAACTTCGTGAGCCCCTTGAGGACGTTGCCGCGCAGCATGTGGTAGATCGCCGAGCGCTGGCTCACCCCGAGCATCACCGCGTTCACCTCCAGGGCGCGCGCGGTCTCCGCGATCGCCTTGGCCGCGCTTTGGGAGATGCGCCACGTGGGCACGAGTGTCACCCCCTGCGCCTTCGCCTGCTCGTACGCCTCGTTGATCGCCTGGATGACATCCGGGTCCGGGCGGATCTGCTCCCCGGACAAGAGCCCCGGCCACTCGGTCACCGCCACGGCGTAGAGCACCTGCTCGTGGTTGCCCTTCACGCGCCTGAGCGCCTCGTCAATGAGGCGCGGATTGCTGCCGTGAAGACCGACGAGCGTTGAGGACGGGAGCAGTGTCTTCAAGGCGACGGCGTCTTCCAGTGTGAGGATGGACTCCTTCTCCTCGACCTCGTCGGCGACCCTGGCGCGCAGCGCCGCCGCTCGTCGCGCGATGGCGGGCACGCGGTTGATGGCGAGGATCGGGAGATCGTTCCGGATGGCGATCGCCGCGAAGAGCCCCAGGAGCGTGACCGAGCCGCCGAACATCGTCGCCAGCGGCTTCTCGAAGATATTGGTCACCCACGAGACCATCACCATGGCCGTAGTGAGGAGCCCGACGGCGAAGGCGAACCCGCGGCGCCCTTCGCGCCAGCGCAGCACGTCGAGACCGAGCGAGGTGAACGTGAAGGCGCCCAGCAATCCGAAGGCGTACATGTCGCCGAGCGTCTCCATGTGGGCCTTCGTGACTACGATGATCCCGAGCGGCACGATCGTCGCGAGCAGGATGGCGAGATGCGGCGTGCGGTAGCGCCGGTTCCGCCGCGAGATGTAGGAGGGGAGGAACTGGTTCTTCGCCAGCGCCAGGAACACGTGGTAGCCGCCGATGATCGCCGTGTTGGCCGCGAAGAGAAGGAGCGTGGCCGCGGTGAGGACCACCGCGGCGCGCGTGAAGAAGGCGCCGTAGTGGCCGCCCAACTCGGAAATGAAGTACTCGGAGCCCCGCGCCTTCGACGCCTCCGGCAGCGTTCCGATCGCCAGCGCCGTCAAGAGCGGCGACGTGAGCAAGACCGAAACGACCACCGCGACCATGGCGAACCGGACGGTGCGGGAGAGCGGCCGGCAGAGCGTCGGCGATAGCTGGCTGATGCTCTCGAGACCGGAGAAGGCGAGCCAGGCCCCGGCGAATCCGACGACGGCGTGCTTCAGCGACAGGCCCTTGACGGCCGTGGCGGCGCTCCAGAGGCGTCCCAGCTCGCCGGGTTCCAGCTTCACGAGCGCGAGGACGATGACGACCAGATCCACGGAGAACGCGGCCACCGCGAAGGCGAGCGCCACCATCGCGCTCTCCCGGATGCCGATGATGTTGAGCAGCGCCATCGCTATGAGCGAGAGGCACGAGAAGAACACCACGTGTTCGGAGAACAGCGGGAAGATCGAGCCCAGGTAGAAGAACCCGCTGGCCGTGGAGATGGCCGACGTCAGGAAGTAGTCAACGGTGATGAGCATGCCGCCGAGCGCACCCGCGTAGAGGCCGAAGGCCCGCGTCGAGACGGTGACGACCCCGCCGCCCTCGGGGTTGCGGATCGAGACTTCGGTGTACTTCCATGCGAGGAGGATGAACGCCAGCGTCGTGACGGCGACGAAGGTGATCGCGAGGTTGCCGACTTGCCCGTAGAGGATCCCGGGGACGTAGTAGACGCTGGTGCCGATGTCGCAGAAGACGACGGCCCACGCGAGAAGCCACGTCAAGGTGCGTGGCGCCTCGATGAGCGCGCGTGGGCCCGGGGCCGCGCTCGCCGTTGAACCTGCTTCGTCCATAGGGGACAGGACTCGTCTCCCGGCCTAGCCGCGATACGCTTGGGTGATGGGGAACCGCCGGTCCTTGCCGAAGGCCCTCGGCGTGATCTTGATGCCCGGAGCGCCCTGACGCCTCTTGTATTCGCTGCGGTCCACCATGCGCGCGACAATGGCGACAGTTTCGGCATCATAGCCCAGGCCGACGATTTCGTCGCGGGCCATGTCCTTCTCGACGTAGGCCTCGAGAATCGGATCGAGGATGTCGTATGGAGGCAGCGTGTCCTCGTCCTTCTGGTCGGGCTTCAGCTCGGCCGATGGCGCCTTGCGGAGCACGTTCTCCGGGATGAGGGCGCGGTCCGCCGTCGCGTTCCGGTGGCGGGCGAGCCGGTAAACGAGCGTCTTCGGCACGTCCTTCAAGACGGCGAACCCGCCGGCCATGTCGCCGTAGAGCGTGGCGTAGCCGACCCCCATCTCGCTCTTGTTGCCGGTGGAGAGAACGAGCCAGGAGAACTTGTTCGACAGCGCCATGAGGAGCGTGCCGCGGACGCGCGCCTGGATGTTCTCCTCGGTCACGTCCATGGGGCGCTCGCCGAACTCGGGATCGAGCGCGCCCAGAAACGCCTGATAGACGCCGTTGATCGGGAGGGTTCTCATCTCCATGCCGAGGTTCTGCGCCAGATCGCGGGCGTCCTCGATGCTCGAGGCCGAGGAATACGGCGACGGCATGGCGATCCCGATGACGTTCGAGGGGCCGAGGGCGTCGGCCGCGATGGCCGCCGTCAGCGCCGAGTCAATGCCGCCGGAGAGCCCCAGCACCACCTTCTCGAATCCGTTCTTTCGTACGTAGTCGTGCGTGCCGAGGACGAGCGCGCGATAGATTTCCTCCGACGGGTCGAGGGCTGCTTCGATCCGCAAAGGGGGCGCCGGTCCCCGGTTTCGTGATTCGATCCCCGGCAGATCCACGCGCTCCACGCGTGGGTCGGCCGGTCGCGGGGAAGCCCCGTCGTCTTGCGGGAAGTCCACGACGAGGAGATCCTCTTCGAACGGCCGCGCGAGCGCGATCGGACGTCCGTCCGGGAGAACCACCGCGCTCTGGCCGTCGAAGACGAGCTCGTCCTGCCCGCCGACCAGGTTGACGAAGGCGACGCCTGCCTTGCAGCGGCGCGCGCGCTTGCGGAGCAGCTCTTCGCGCTCCTTCCCTTTGCCCGCGCTGTAGGGTGAGGCGGAGATGTTGACGAGCAGGCGGGCGCCTCCTGCTTCGGCCTGCTCGACGTAGACGCCGCCGTCCACCCAGATGTCCTCGCAGATGCTCACGCCGAAGACGATCGAGCCGCAGCGATAGACCGGAACGCGCCGCCCGGGCTCGAAGTATCGCTTCTCGTCGAAGACGCCGTAATTCGGCAGGGCGTTCTTGTGATAGATGTCCGCGACCCGCCCATCGTGGAGGATTGCGGCGGCGTTGTAGAGCCGTCCTGCCCGGTGCGCGAAACCCACGATGGCCGTGATCCCGGCGGTGGCTTTCGCGATGTGGTGGATCCGGTCCAAGTTCTGCTGAACGAAGCGATGCTTGAGGAGCAGGTCCTCCGGCGGGTATCCGGTGACCGTCAGCTCCGGGAAGGCGACGAGATCCGCGTGCGCCTCGCGCGCCCGCTCGATCCAGCGAAGGATCTTCTCGGTGTTGCCATCGAGGTCGCCGACGGTCGTGTTGATTTGTGCCAGGGCGATTCGAAACGGCATTGCCGCTACCCTCCGAACCAAGGCGATCGGCTCCGGCGCCATTGTAGCGCAGAGTGAGCCGGCGCGGAACGAGACGGACGTGGGCGAAGTGAGGGCCGCGCGGCGGCAGCTACAGGCCGCGCGGCGGCACCTTGCGCAGCGCCGCCCAATTCGGTATGCTCGCACCACAAGTTCCGGGCCGGGTGTTCTGCTCATGGCCCCCAAGAAAATCTCCATTCCCGGCCTCATGAACGACCCCGATCACAGTGACCCCATGTGAGGGAGGTGGCGATGATCACAGTGAAGCGTCTGGTTCCAAGCCTCTTCGTGGCGCTGCTCTGCGTGCTGATGGCGGCGGGCTGCGCGTCCCGGCGTGGCGCGAAGACCGGCGATTCCTCGCAGGGCGCGACCGGAGGGAAGATCGCGGAACCCAAGGAGGGTCCGAAGGCCGAGGAGGTTCTTCCGGGCTATGTTCCCGAGAGGACATGGGAGTACGAGTCCATGCCGGAGCCCCAGCCGTCGGACAAGCCCTCGGCGAAGATTGATGACGTGAGCTTCGATGATGGCGGTACGACACTGACGCGCGAGGGGCTTGCCATCTGCCGCAGGATCGGCGAGTGGATGCAGCAGAATCCCAAGCTCGGCCTCCTGATCGTCGGCCACGCAAGCCGCATCGAAGGCGGCGATGACGGCCTGGCGCTGGGCCGGAAGCGTGCCGAAGCGGCACGCGAGTGCCTGACGCGCGATCACGGCATCCCCGAGAGTCGGATCCAGGTGGCGTCGTTCGGAAACCGTTTCTCGAAGGCCGATGCGAGCGAGCCGGGCCTGCAGAAGGTCGAGCGTCGCGTCGAGTTCTGGTCGGTGAAGTAGACCGAAGCCGGCCGGGGACCTCGAACGGTCTCCGGCCGGTCGCTTCCCTCCCATCCATCCCGCCTCGCGGAGGTCTCGCTCCGACCATGCGGCCCTCGATCCTGATCGCCCTGCTCTTGCCTCTCCTCTGCGGTGTTTCGCATGCCGAGCCTCCGTCCGCTCCGCGCGATACGCTCGAGTACTCACTGCCTCCGGTGGACGTCGAAGGGCCGCGCGTCCCGCTCGCCGAGATCGTTCGCAGCGCCCGCGAGCGGGAACACGAACGCGCCGAGGGGACGCCCGGCGTTTCCTTCTCGCGATTCCGGAAGTTCGTCCTGGCCTACGGCGGGAACCCGCCGCGCCGCCTTGAGGTCGTCGAACTGGTCCAGCACGTGAAGGTCGTCGCGCCGAAGAAGGTCGAGGTCGTGACGCTCCGCGAGCGCAAGTACGACAGCCGGCCCGATTCGGCGCGCTTCGAAAAGGAGAAGATTGACACCGGCGTCGGGCTCGAGGAGTTCGCGACGAACATCCTCGGTGTCACGCTCGCGCTCGATGACGTGGGACTCTTCGACTACACGCTGCTCGGACGCCGGCTCTTCGGCGACTACCTCGTCTATCACATCGGGTTTCGTCCGAAGTCATCCTTCGAGCCGCTGCCTTCGGGCGAGGTCTGGATCGAGACGGGCGACTTCGTGGTGCTGCACGAGAACGCCTGGCTGCGCGACGTGGTGCCGATGCCGCTCGTCCTCAAGGCCGTTGATTTCGTTTCCCGTGAGCGAGAGCGGATCGAGGGCCGGTGGGTGTGGACGCGGATGCTCGCGCGCGTCTCGACGCGTCTCGGCGCGATCGGAGGGCCGGACCTGCTCGAACTCTGCGACACGCACGACGACTACCGGTTTCCGCAGGCCGAGGCGGGCGGCGAATGGCTTGTCGGGGGAAGGCGCGGGGCCGCGGAGCTGGAAGCGTTCCGGCGAGCGCTCGCCGAGTCGAGCGCGGCGGTCTTCACCGCATCGCTCCAGGAGGCGGACGTTGCGCTGGCCGATTCTCTCGGGCGCGAGCTCGAGCGT
>JAGVPR010000379.1 GCA_020052115.1 Candidatus Eiseniibacteriota bacterium | reverse complement strand
GCTTCTCCTGGTCGCGGCGTCGGCGAGCCTTCTCGCCGGCATCGCCCCGAACCGTCGCGCGCCAACGGTGGCGGCGGTCTTCGCGCTTCTCGGGCTCGTCGCTTCCGAAGTGGCGCTGCTCGCCGGGATCGGCTCCGAGCGGGAAGCTTTCGCGGGGATGGTGGCCATAGACGGGCTTTCGATCTTCGCCGGAAGCGTGGTGATCCTCGCCGCCTTTCTGACGGTGCTCTTCTCGATGGGATACACGAGGCGCGAAGGGCTGCCGGCGGGCGAGTACTACGCGCTCATCCTCTTCGCCACCATCGGCATGATCATGATGGTGCAGGCGCCGGACCTGATCATGATCTTCATCGGGATCGAGGTGCTCTCCGTGTCGCTCTACGCGCTCGCGGGGATCACGCGCGGACGGCTGCTCTCGAACGAGGCGGCGCTCAAGTATCTGCTCCTGGGCGCTTTTGCGAGCGGCTTCCTGATCTACGGGATCGCGCTTCTCTACGGCGCGACGGGCACCACGAACCTCCTGTCCATCGCCCGCGTCGTGGAGATGCAGGAATCGGGAGGAAACCGGCTGCTCCTGGCCGGAATGGGGCTCCTGCTCGTCGGATTCGCCTTCAAGGTCTCGTCTGTTCCGTTCCACATGTGGGTGCCCGACGTCTACCAGGGCTCGCCGACCTTCATCGCGGGGTTCATGTCCACGGCCGTGAAGGCCGCGGGTTTCGCCGCGCTTCTGCGCGCGTTCGTCGTGGGGCTGGGGTCGCTGTCGCCGGCGTGGACGAACACGCTGGCGGTGCTCGCGGTCCTGACGATGACCCTCGGCAACGTCGTGGCGATCCACCAGACGAACCTGAAGCGGCTGCTCGCCTACTCCTCGATCGCCCACGCGGGCTACCTGCTCGTCGGCGCCTCGTGCATGACGCCTTACGGCGAGGCGAGCGTGCTGTTCTACGCCCTGGCCTACACGCTGACGAACATCGGCGCCTTCGCGGTCGTCCTGCTCGCCTCTCGCGGCGGGGAGGAAAAGGTGGATCTCGCCGACTATGCCGGGCTCGCGCATCGCAGGCCGGTCCTCGCGCTCGCCATGACCGTGTTCATGCTGTCGCTGGGCGGTATCCCGCCCACGGCCGGCTTCGTGGGCAAGCTCTACCTCTTCACCGCCGTCGTCGAATCGGGAAGGGTGTGGCTCGCCATCGTCGGGGTGCTCAATTCCCTCGTCTCCATCTACTACTACCTGCGTGTCGTCGTGACGATGTACATGCGCGAGCCGGTAGGAGAGGGGCCGCCCGCGATCCCCGCCGCCGCCGGGCTGGCGCTGGCCGTGAGCGTCTATGGAATCTTCCAGCTCGGGCTCTTCCCGTCCTTCTTCCTGGATCTGGCGCGGCGGTCGGTCGAGTTCCTCATGTGATCGCGACGCGCGCTTTCTGAGGCTCCGCGAAGTCCAGTCGAGCGCGGATCCTCCCCGCGGCCCCCCCCCATCAGGCAGCCCCCGCCTCTGGCGCCTCCGACGGCTATGCTCTAATATGAATCACCGGAGGGTCCGAACATGAAAGAACCCCTTCGGTCCATCCCCGTGGCCGAGCTCAGGCTCGGCGAGCTGATCGGCGTCACGCCGCGCATGAGGCGGATTCTGCGCCTCATCGAGAAGGTGGCCGCGACGGAGAGCGGCGTCCTCATCACGGGGCCGAGCGGAACCGGGAAGGAACTGGTCGCGCGCCTCATCCACTACCAGAGCCCGCGCGCGCATCGCGCGTTCGTGCCGGTGAACTGCGGGGCGATCCCCGAGGGCCTCTTCGAGAGCGAGCTTCTCGGCCACGTCAGGGGCGCCTTCACGGGCGCTTCGGCCGACAAGCGCGGCCTGATCGAGGAGGCCGACCGCGGCACGCTCTTCCTCGACGAAGTCGCCGAGATGCCGATGGCGTCCCAGGTGAAGCTCCTGCGCACGCTTCAGGACGGCGAGATCCGCCGCGTGGGAGCCACGACCTCGATCCGGGTGGATGTGAGGGTGATCGCGGCGACAAATCGCGACCTCTCGAAGGCGCTCGGCGAGGGCCTGCTGCGCGAGGATCTGTACTACCGCCTGAACGTCTTCCACATCGAGCTGCCGCCGCTGCGCGAGAGGCTGGAAGACATCCCGCTTCTCGCGACGCACTTCGCGCGCAAGTACGGTGCGCGCTTCGGAAAGAAGATCGAAGGCGTCTCCGACGCGGCGCTCGAGGTGCTCATCCGCCATGCCTTCCCCGGAAACGTCCGCGAGCTGGAGAACGCGATGGAACGGGCGGTCGTCATGGCCGACGGACCGCTCATCGAACCCGAGGACTTGCCGCCTCAAATGGCCGGTGAAGCTCCCCGGCGTCTCACCGAAGGAGACGCGCCTGAGGGCTACTACCCGGCCACGCTGAGCCTGCAAGAGGTCGAGAGCCGGCATATCGCGCGCGCGATCACGGCGGCCTCGGGCAACCTCTCGCGGGCGGCGAAGATGCTGGGCATCAGCCGCTCCACGCTGTGGCGGAAGATGCGCCTTTACGGTCTCGGGAGCTAGAACGGGGACTGTTCCATTCTGGGAAGGACACCTTCGGCGGCTTTTCATTTTGGATCACATGGCGCCTTGGGTCCGCACACCGGTTCGCAGACCACCCCCCTAACTTAGAGTCAGTGAGCGTCTTAGAATAGGACGTTCCTTCTGGCACGCCGGGTGCCATATGGAAGGTCAGAACATGTCGAGCGGGGGCCGAGTGGCGGCCCCCTCAAGATGGACGTATGACTGCGAACAAGGAGGGTTTCCCGATGGCGCTGATCCGGTGGAGTCCTTTCCGGGATGTCGTGACGATGCAGGGTGAAATGGACCGTCTCGTGGACGATCTGCTTCGGAGCCGCAGCGAAGGCAACGGCGAGTGCGCGCTCTGTCCGGCCGCCGATGTGGCCGAGCTGGAGAGGGAGTATCAGGTTCATTTCGAGCTTCCCGGCATGGACATGAAGGACATCAAGGTGCGGTTCACGAACGACCTCCTCGTCGTGCAGGGCGAGAAGAAGCAGGCGGCGGCCGAGAAGGGCCACGACTGGCGCTCCGTCGAGCGTTCGTACGGCACATTCGAGCGTTCTTTCCGCTTCCCTCTGCTCGTGCAAGGCGACAAAGTGAAGGCCAAGTACTCCAACGGGGTCCTGACCGTGACGGTTCCGAAGGCGGAAACGGTCACCCCGCGTGAGATCCAGATCGAAGGTTGACGCGATCGGTCGGTCTCGAAGTCGGACCCCCCGGCGCCGGTTGCGGCCGCCGGGGGGTCAACCCCGTAGAGGGGTGAACGGTGGGAGGAGATAGGAGAAGAGCATGGCGAAGATCATCGGCATAGACCTCGGCACCACGAACTCGTGCGTCGCGGTGATGGAAGGCGGAGAGCCGGTCGTGATCCCGAACTCCGAGGGCGGCCGTACGACGCCGTCGGTTGTCGCGTTCACCAAGGACGGCCAGCGCCTCGTCGGGCAGGTGGCCAAGCGGCAGGCGATCACGAACCCGAAGCACACGGTCTACTCGATCAAGCGCTTCATGGGCCGCCGCCAGGAGGAAGTGCAGCGCGAGATGCAGATGGTGCCGTACGAGGTGGTGCGCGGGGTCAGCGAGATGGCCGCGGTTCGGATCGGCGACAAGACCTACACGCCCCCCGAGATCTCCGCGATGATTCTTCAGAAGATGAAGCAGACGGCGGAGGACTACCTCGGCCAGCCGGTGACCGAGGCGGTCGTCACCGTGCCCGCCTATTTCAATGACAGCCAGCGCCAGGCGACGAAGGACGCCGGCCGGATCGCGGGGCTAGACGTCAAGCGGATCATCAACGAGCCCACGGCCGCAGCACTCGCCTACGGTCTCGAGAAGAAGAAGGATCAGAAGATCGCCGTTTTCGACCTTGGGGGAGGCACGTTCGATATCTCCGTCCTGGAGCTTGGCGACGGCGTCTTCGAGGTCAAGGCGACGAACGGTGACACGCACCTGGGCGGCGACGACTTCGACCAGCGCGTCATTGAGTGGCTCGTCGCGGAATACAAGAAGCAGGAGGGGATTGACCTGAGCCGCGATCCGATGGCCCTCCAGCGTCTGAAGGAAGCCGCCGAGAAGGCGAAGATCGAGCTCTCGTCCACGCTTCAGAGCGACATCAACCTGCCGTTCATCACGGCGGATCAGAGCGGGCCGAAACACCTGAACATCGCGCTGACGCGCGCGAAGCTCGAGCAGCTCGTGGATGACCTGGTCCAGCGCACGATCGGGCCGTGCCGGCAGGCGCTCCAGGACGCGGGGCTCAAGCCCGACCAGATCCAGGAAGTGATTCTCGTCGGCGGCGCCACGCGCATGCCGAAGGTTCAGCAGGTCGTGAAGGAGTTCTTCGGCCGCGAGCCGCACAAGGGTGTCAACCCGGACGAGGTGGTGGCGGTTGGAGCCGCGATCCAGGGCGGTGTCCTCGCGGGCGACGTGCACGACGTGGTCCTTCTGGACGTGACGCCGCTGTCGCTCGGGGTCGAAACGCTCGGCGGGGTCATGACCAAGCTCATCGAGCGCAACACGACTATCCCCACGCGGAAGATGGAGGTCTTCTCGACCGCGGCGGATGCTCAGACGACCGTGGACATCCACGTGCTGCAGGGCGAGCGCACGATGGCGCACGACAACAAGACCATCGGCCGCTTCCAGCTCACCGGCGTTCCTCCGGCTCCCCGCGGCATCCCGCAGATCGAGGTGGCGTTCGACATTGATGCCAACGGGATCCTGAACGTCTCCGCGCGCGACAAGGCGACGGGCAAGGAACAGAGCATCCGGATCCAGGCGTCGAGCGGTCTCGCCGAGCAGGAGATCCAGCGCATGGTGAAGGACGCCGAGTCGCACCGTTCCGAGGACGACCAGCGGCGGCAGGAGGCCGAGGTGCGAAACCGCGGCGATCAGCTCGTGTACGAGACCGAGAAGCAGCTTCGCGAAATGGGCGAGAAGATCTCGGCCGAGGAACGCCAGAGCATCGAGGTCGCGATCGGCAATCTGCGCGAGGCGTTGAAGGCGCAGAACGTCGCCGAGATCCGCTCGGCCACGGACGCCCTCCAGAGCCAGTGGAGCGGCATCGTCGAGCGCCTGTATGCGCAGGCGTCGAGCGCGGGCGGCGCGCAGGGTGCGCCCGGCGCGGATCCCTCCGGCAAGAAGGGCGACAACGTCGTGGATGCGGATTACGAGGTCGTGGACGAGAACAAGGACGCGAACTAGCGTCCGGCGCAGGCCGTGCGACGGAGGGCCGATCATCCGTGATGCCGGCGGCCTTCCATCTCACGTCGCGCATGGGAGGGGAAAGTCGTGGAGGGGACGGGGCTGCACGACGAGGCGTTGTTCGAGTACCTGATCGGGCGCTTCGAGACGGAAACGTGGTTCGCGCTCGGGAAGATCGTGAATCCGGCCACGGGGCAGCCCGAGAGGCGGCTCGAGCTGGCGAAGCTTGCGATTGACGTCCTGGGCATGCTCGAGCGGAGGACGGATGGCCGCCGCTCCGACGCCGAGTCGCGGCGGCTCAGGAGCACGCTGATGACGCTCCGGATGAACTACGTCGAGGAGATGTCGAAGCCCGAAGCCGCCGCACCCGACGCGTCCGAGCCCGCTCCGTCCGAGGGAAGCGGCGAGCCCGTATGATAGGATGGGCCGCGAGGAGGATCCCCCGCTGTGGCCGCTCCGAAGGACTTCTACAAGGTTCTCGGCCTCACCGAATCCGCGACGGACGACGAGATCAAGAAGGCCTATCGCCGCCTCGCGAAGAAGCATCATCCCGACGCCAATCCTTCGACCCGCAAAGCATCCGAGGAGCGATTCAAGGAGGTCTCGGAGGCGTACGAGACCCTCTCCGATCCCGAGAAGCGCGGCCGGTACGATCAGGTTCGCCGCTACGGAGGGATGCCCGGTGGCGCGACGCTGGACGAGGAGATGTTCCGCAGAGGCGCCGGCCGCAGCCCCGGGGGTATGCGGGTCGAGTCCATTGATCCGGCCGCTTTCAGCGATCTCTTCGGGCAGTTCTTCCGCGGCGGGTTCGGTGGTTGGAGCTCCGAGCCCGCGGGAGCCGGAGCGGCGGAAGAGGTCGTCGAGGAAAACGACGGCTTCTTCCGCCGCCGCGGCCTCGACGTCCACTGCGAGGTGCCGATCAGCATCTCGCAGGCGGCTCTCGGATCGCGTCTGCGGGTGCGTGCTTACGGCACCTCCGGCCGCGCCGAACTTAAGATTCTGCCGGGGACGCAGCCCGGAACGACGTTCCGGCTTCGCGGGCTCGGCGCCCGCTCAGGGAACCAAGCGGGGGATCAGTTTGTAACCATCAGGGTTGTGATACCGCGCACCCTCTCGGAGCGGCAGCGGGAGCTACTCGAGGAGCTGGAGAAAGAGACTCGATCCGCCAGAAAGTGATATCCATCACGAGGAGAAGGAGGTAGTTCGATGTCCCATCAGCGAGCCAGGTGGTTCTGGGGGGCCGGCCTTGTCACCGCGGGCCTCGTGGCCGGAATCCTCCTGACTTCCAGCCTGGACATGAAGCAGCCCGACATGAAATCCCTCAAGCCGGCCGCCGTCACCACCGCCAGCGCGTCGTCCCAGGAACAGCTGAGCGACGACGAGGCTCTTCGGATGGTGAAGGCGACGAGCCGCGCTTTCGTCGCGGTCGCGCGGCAGGTCACGCCGACCGTTGTGACGATCACGAGCGAGCGGATGATCCGGCCGAGCGATTATCAAGGTGCGCCCCCGCACGAGTTCTTCGGTGATGATTTCATGCAACGCTTCTTCGGCCGCCGCGGTCCGGAGTCGTTCCGTCAGCGTGGGCTCGGATCGGGGGTCATCGTGAGCCCCGACGGCTACATCCTCACGAACAACCATGTCGTCGGGGAGGCGGACAAGTTGCAGGTGATCCTGTCCGACGAGCGGCGTTTCGATGCGAAGGTCGTCGGAACCGATCCCGAGTCGGACATCGCCGTCGTGAAGATTGATGAGCGCGGCCTTCAATCGGCGCGCCTCGGCGATTCGGAGCAGACCGCGGTCGGGGAGTGGGTGTTGGCCATCGGCAGCCCGTTCCAGCTCGATGCGACCGTGACGCTCGGAATCGTCAGCGCCAAGAGCCGGAGCAACATGGGCCTCGCATCTTACGAGGACTTCATCCAGACCGACGCCGCCATCAACCCCGGCAACTCCGGCGGCGCGCTCGTGAACCTGGACGGAGAGCTGATCGGGATCAACACCGCCATTGCCACGCGGACCGGAGGCTACCAGGGCGTGGGCTTCGCGATTCCGATCAGCATGGCGCGCACCATCATGGACCAGCTCATCGAGTCCGGGAAGGTGACGCGCGGATTTCTCGGAGTGACGATCCAGGACGTCAACGAGGATACGGCGAAGTCGCTCGATCTGGATTCCGCACAGGGAGCGCTCATCGCGCAGATCGCGACGGACGGCCCGGCGGGCAGGGCCGGACTCGAGGTCGGCGACGTGATCGTCAAGCTCGAGGGCCGGCCGGTGAAGAACGTCCGCGACCTGATGCGCCAGGTTGCGGCGACGAAGCCCGGCCGCAAGGTCGGGGTCACCATCTGGCGCGACAAGAAGGAGCGAAACTACAACATCGAGGTTGCTGAGAGACCGCACGGCGATGTGGCCGAGCAGTTCGGCGGCGGCGAAGGCGGCCAGGAGCCGGAGAGCGGCGGCCTTCTCGGCCTGAGCGTGCAGCCGGTCACGCCGGACCTTGCCGAGCGGCTCGAGATTGATCCTGAATCGAAGGGCCTGGTGGTGACCGACGTCATGCCCGGGGGGCCGGCCGACGAGGCCGGCGTGCAGACCGGGGATCTGATTCGCCGTGTCAACAAGGCCGAGATGGATTCGGCGCGCGGCTTCCGCGATGCGCTCAAGTCGCTCAAGGAGGGAGATACGGTCTTGCTGCTCCTGGAGCGCGACGGCCGCACCTTCTTCAGGCCGCTGAAGGTGGAGAGCCGGTAGCGGCGAGGTCATCGGAGGATCGCCGGGCCGACCGGGGTGGGGCCCGGCGAGCGGGGCCGGAGACGCAGTGCGTCTTCGGCCCCTTCCGTTTTTTCAGCAAAGTTCGCAGGCCGTGCTCCCGATAGATCCAGCGACACTCCGGCCTCACACATCTTAGGAACGAGGGCCGCCCTCGGGCGCGCTCGGTTGGGGGCCTGCGGGCCCGTCGGGAGACGCGATGAAGCTCAGGATCCTCCTCATCGAACGGGACGAAAACCTCAAGAACCGGATCTCCGACCTTCTCACCGAGATGGGGCACGAAGTCCTCTCGTCAATGAACCTCAGGGGCGCACTCTCCCGCGCCGGATCGCTGCAAGTGGACCTCGCCGTCGTCGAGCTGGAGGACCGCGATCTCGTCGCCGGTCTGCTCGAGTCGGTCAAGAGGGCGAACCCGAAGACACAGGTGGTCATTCTCACTGACCAGGAAGGTGCTCGCCTGGAGCCGCTGCCCGCACACCTCGGCGCGCGGAACTTCCTCTTGAAGCCGCTCGACCTGGAGGCGCTGAAGACGCTCGTGAGCTACGCGTCTCGGTCGCTCAAGAGACGCATGGCCGAGCGGGCGATGACGGCCGCCGTCGCGGAGGAGCATTCCTTCCGGAAAATCCTTGGCGGGAGCGAGCCTCTCCTCAGGGCGATCGCAGTGGCCCGGCAAGTCTCCGGCAGCATGGCCACGTCGGTGCTCATCCAGGGAGAGAGCGGAACCGGGAAGGAACTCGTCGCCAAGGCCGTCCACTATCACAGCGACCGGCGGCAGGGACCTTTCATGGACATCAACTGCGCCGCGATCCCCAAGAACTTACTGGAGAGCGAGCTGTTCGGACACGAGAAAGGGGCGTTCACGGATGCCGTGAACGAGAAGATCGGCCTCTTCGAGATCGCCGACGGGGGCACGGTGTTCCTCGACGAGATCGGCGAGCTGGACCTCAATCTGCAAGCGAAGCTGCTCCGCTTCCTGGACACGAAGAAGTTCCGACGCGTCATGGGCTTCGCCGAGATCCCGGTGGACGTGCGGATCGTCGCGGCGACGAACCGGGATCTCGAGACCGAGGTGGCGGAGCGGCGCTTCCGGGCCGATCTGTACCACCGGCTCAACGTCGTGCAGATCGTGATGCCCCCGCTGCGCCAGCGTGGCGACGACGTCGGCCTGCTGATAGATCACTTCACCTCTCAGTACGCCGCGAAGTTCGGCAAGGGCGAGGTCCGCGTGACGCCGGAGGCGCGCTTGATGCTCCACGGCTATCACTGGCCGGGAAACGTTCGCGAGCTGAGCAACCTCCTCGAGCGCGCGACGCTCCTCAGCAACACCGGCATCCTGACGCCGGAGGACTTCCCGCTCTCCGCGCAGGGGGCCCGCCCTCGGCTCTTCGATGTCGTCGGATCGGAGGTGCACGTTCACTTCCCCGAAGGGGGCGTCTCGCTCGAGCTGGTCGAAAAGCGTGTCATCGAGGCGGCGCTCGCGGCGACGGCGTGGAACGTCCTGAAAGCGGCAAAGATGCTCCGGCTGGGGCGGGGAGCGCTCCGCTACAAGATCCAGAAGTACGAGCTTCATCCGCCGGAGCGCGAGCGCCGGGCGGCGTAGTCCGCCGGCCGGCCGTTCGGTCCGATTCAAGATCCGAGCGGATCCGGTTCTGATCAAGTCCGCCTCCTGAAGCGGCCTTCACCCGGCAACGGGGCCGCCGAAGGAGGCGGACTTGGCTTTCTCCCTGAACCCTGCTTGACGTTTTCCCCGCTTCCGCGTAGATTGTCGCCATCGAGAGACATCTCTGTTCCTGGCGCGTCGAGTTTCTTCCCGTTTCGCACGCTACATCCAACGCGGGAGGTTTCCATGCGCCGGATCCTTCATCAGTCCCGCTTCGTCATCGCACTGTGGCTCGCCTCGTTCTCCATCTTCGCGCCGCCGTCGCTCCTGGCAGAGACCGTGCAGTTTGACGGCACCGCCGACGCCGTCGGGGCGTGGACCTACATCTCGTCGCCCTTCGCGGTGATGAACCCAGCCATGATCGAGACTCTCGGCGTCCTCGTCTCCGGGGGCAGCGGAACGATTGCCTCGGAGTCCGCGATGGGAGCGCATGTTCTTTCGATTCCGGCGGCTGCGTACTCCGCGATCCCTCGGATCATCCCGATCGCGTGCGAGGCGTCGGCCCCGCCCGATGCGTCCGATTCCGACGCGGCGTTCTCCGTGGATGTTCCGGGGTTCCTCTCGGCACAGAGCCTGAGCTGCGCGACGAGCGCGTTCGACGGGTCGTCCTCGACAGGCGCTCAGGGCACCGCGGGCGCGGTGGAGGCTTCGCTGAACGGGGGACTCGTCACGGCAGGCTCGGCGGCGGATTCCACGTCGAGCGTTCACTCTCTCGGTGAGGTGGAGAGCCGCGGCTTCGCGGAGCTCACGAACGTGGGTCTCCTCGAAGGAGCCGTCACCGCAGATGTGATCCGGGGTCGCGCGACGGCGTTCGTTCGCGCGGGAGATCCCGGTGCGGCCATGGCCGATCCGCAGTGGGAGGTCCAGGGGCTGCGGGTGTTGGGGCAGCCCGTGACGATCGGCCCAGGCGGGATGATCGAGGTTTCGCCTGACACGCTCGCCATGCTCGGAATCCTCTGGATGAGCGCGGGGTGGAACACGAGCCTCGTCTCTCCGGAGGGAGATCGCGCGGAGGCGGAGGTCGAGGCGTTGCACATCGCGCTCGCGTCGGGCGTGGAGATTTCGCTCGGAAGGGCGAAGGTGATGTCCTACGCGGTCACGATTCCTAGCGCGGTCCGGCAGGTGACGTTCGGGAGGTTGAAGCAGGCGTTCCTGCCGCCGACCGGCCGCTAGTGTGTTGAGCCGGGCTGGGAGGTTCGCGTCTGTCCGCAGGGGCGCAGGCGCGAATCACCCAGTCCGCTACTTCTCGTCGCGCACGCGCGCGCTCGTCGCATACAGGTAGCGCTCGATCGTCTCGACCTCACCAGGAGAGAGCCTGGCCTTTACAGCCATGGCGGGCACCAGATCGAGCCATTTCTCCGGCGTGTATCTTTCGGGGAGGTGCAGGTTGTGGCAACCGGCACACCTTGCCACGTAGAGCGAGCGTCCCTCCGCTAGCTGCTCCAACGTCACGCCGGGCCACCGCTCCGCGGCGCGGAGGGCGTCGCCGGCCTGCGGTTGCGCGAGGCCGGAAGCACAGGCCGCCAGATGGAGTATCGCGGGGACCGTCAACGACGCCAGAATGGTCCGCGTGAGCTTCCGCCCCATCATTGGAGGTGCACGCCGAAGATCAGGCGCGCCTCTACCCGCTCGTGCCCATCGAGCACGAGGCCGCCGTCGGTGGCGCCTTCGATTGCGGCAATCTGCGGCAGGATTGTGAGAGCGGCCCACCAAGCGGGCTGCGCGTAGCTCAGGGCCGGTCCCGCGAAGAGCGCCGAGTGCTGCATCCCCCATCCTTCAGCGCTCTCCCAGTCACTGTGGCTGCGGATTTCGAGCCCCGCCGTCAGAGCCGGCGAGAGGAAGCAGGCGAGGCCGCCGTCCAGCTCCAGGACGAATTCGCGCTCGGTCTCCGCCGATTCGTAGATCCACTCGTGCTCCGCCGTGAGATTGAACGCCGCCACCAGAGCGCCGAGATGCTTGTCGAGAATGAGCTTCGCCTCGAGTTCCGACTCGGAGGGCCCCGCCGTGAGTTCGCCGTACAATGCCGCGCCGAAGGGATCGGCCACCGGGTCGGCCAGCTTGTACTTCCATTCCGAGGAGACTCCCGCAAACTCGAACTTCGACGCACGCGCGCCCTCGATCTCTTGGTTGATCGCGGTGAGGTTCAGGTACCAGGATGACTGAAGCCGTTCCGCGAGCCCCACCTCCACTTCGAGCCGTTGATCGAATCTGGCGTAGAAGCCGGATCGCTCGACACGAAGCGTCGTCCACGGCTCCACCTCGACATCGCCTCTATTGAGCACCGCCGACCCATACGTATACGTGAAGTGTCGCTCGGTCGCCGTCGCCTCCGTGGGGATGAAGAGGCAGGCAAGCGCGCCGGCGAGAAGTCCGGTGTTCAAGGCGAGGGCCGGCACTGGAGTCTTCATAAATCCTCCCATGGCGGTTGAGGCAATCGGCCTCATGAGGGCGGTACGGGTCGGACGTAGATCTCGCCCGCGATCTCCGCGTCAATGGCGACGGTGGTCTCGCCGATCTCGAGCACGAAGGACGGCTGGCGCTGGTGGAGGCGAACGACCGAGCCCGGCGTCAGCCCCAGGGTGGCGAGCCGCGAGAGCCTGGTGAGAAAGCGCGGCGTGATGAAGACCACGCGCGCCCCCTGGCCGATGGCCAGTTCCTTGAGGCGGACGACGAGCGGCCGCATCTGATCGCGCCCGGATCCCGTGCAGCAGGCGCCGCGCGGGATCGGCCGGCCGTGAGGGCACGTGGGCGGATGGCCGAGAAAGGTGCAGACGGTCTCGGTCACCTCGGGGCTCAGGATGTGCTCGAAGTGGCAGGCCTGACTCTGGGCTTCGTCGCCCGGGACCGAGAGCACGTCCGTGAGAAGCCTCTCGGCCAGGCGCCTGCGGCGCACGATCGTCTCGGCGCGCGAGCGACCGCCGCCCGCAAGCGCGACG
>JAGVPR010000048.1 GCA_020052115.1 Candidatus Eiseniibacteriota bacterium | reverse complement strand
GCCTGCCGGCGGCGCTGGTGTGGCGGGTCCTCGCGGAAGCGGCGCCGCCGGGCCAGGAATGCTGGCCGGGACTTCGGGAATGTGAAATCGAATCGGTGCTCGAGGACACCGTCGTCGCACGCTTCGTGGCTGGCATCCCCGTCTACAAGGACCGCCGCTACCGCCTCCGGATCGTCGCCGATGCCGAGCGGATGGAGATCCTCTACACGATGGTTCCCGGCTACGGAAACGTCCGCGCGATCAGCGGATCGTGGCGGGTCAGCGCGCTCGGCGATTCGCTTTCGCGGATTGACTACAGCGCGAACATTGATCCCGGCGTCCGGTGGATCCCGGGGTTCATCGTCACCTGGGCGACAAAGAGCGCGATCCCCCGCATGTTCGCCTACATTCACGACCGCGGAAGCCGGATCCGAGCGACATCAAGGAACTGAAACGCGATCACGGCAGCGGGCCCGGCCTCTCTTGCCGGATCTGCCGAACACGCTCCTCGACGGCGGGGCTCCGCCCGCCCAGCGAGAGGTACTTCTCGTACGCCTCGAGCGCATCGGCCGCGCGGCCCAGCCGGGTGTCCAGGATCGTGCCGAGCGATTGAAAGGTCTCTGCATCGTCCGGCCGAATCCGTGAGGCCGCCCGAAGCGCATCGGCCGCACCTGCGCTCTCGCCGGCCGTCTCCCTCGCGCTCGCGATGCACGTCCAGGCCCACCAGCGATCGTTCGCTTCGGCCGCCGGATCTCGGACGATCCCGAGCGCCGACCGCTCGATCTCGGTGGTCAGGCCGAGCTTGAGGAGCGCCTGGGTCTCCCCGACACGCAGACCTATGCGCCGCCCGGGGTTCGACTTCTCTTCCACCACCAACGCCGAGCAGAGAGCGGCCTGCGCTTCCCATTGCCCGCTCTCGGCCAGGCACCAGAGGGCGTTGCGCAGGACATCCACGCGATGGGGGCTAAGGTGAAGGGACCCGCGCTGACGGCGGAAGAGATCGAGATAGGCGACCTGCGCTGCCGGCCGGTCTCGAACCTGAAGCGCGAAGTTCCCCCGGCGGAAGCTCTCCCACGGAAAGTCCAGATGGACCAGCGGCGAGGGATGCCGGCTCCCGAGAAACCGCACGACTTCCCCGCCGAGCGCCGCCTCGCGGTCCGGATCCGCGAGCGCTCTCGCGGCGGCGATCTCCGGCGACCGTTCCGCGATCACCCGGTCGTTCGGCCCGCCACGACGGCAGAAGACGGCAGCGTCGTCGTCAACGAAGACCAGCGCCCAGCCCGGATCCTCGGAGAGTCTGCGCAGAAGAGCGGGCATCTCGTAGAAATCAAGCATCACCGTCTCGAATCCATGGGCACGCTGCGTTTCATCCCACGCTGCGGCGGCGGATGCATCGTCGGATCGCGTGAGCTTCCGGTAGACCGCAACCGCCTCGTCGGTCCCGACCCACCGCGCATCCATGAAGGGCGTGAGCCGTTCTCCGTTGTGCAGCAGGATGGCCCCCGCGAGCACCGGGTTGTGGAAGACCGGCCCCTGCACGTCCGAGTCTCGAAGGAAACGGGCCGCATCCATGCCGGCCAACTCGACGCGCCCGATGTCGCCGATGCGAAGCGGCTTGTCTTCCGCAAGAAGGACCCGTCCATTCGCCAACCCGACGACGCCGACGAGTGCGGCGACGAGGCCCACGCCGACCGAGGCAAGCCGCAACGAGCGGGCCGCGGCAGCCGGGAGGCAAGAGACTAGGAACTCGAGCGCGCTCGGGGCGAGGGCGACGGCCGTCAGCGCGAAGAGCGCCATCGTCCGGCGAGCGAGAATCGAGAAGGCGGCCGGCACCAGCAGTGCGAGAACGGCCCCGGTGCCGACGCGTTTCCGGCCGGCGATCGCCGCGATCACGCAGATCGGCATCCCGATCCTGAAGGCCCAAACCGAGAGGAGATTCTTGTAGTTCGCGAATGGGCTGAGCAGCTCTTCGATCTGCACCGGAGCCTCGCGCCCGGAAGCGAAGCCCGCGAGCTTGAGCTGCGAGGCCCACGCGCCCGGCCCTGCCGGGCCCACGAAGGAGGCCAGCACGAGCGCCCCCAGAACAAGACCGGTGCGCCGGGGATTACGGGAGGACCCATCGAGGAAATCGCCGGCGAAGAACGCCGCGGCGCCGAGCGGAAGAAGGCTGAAGAACAGGTGCGTGTTCACCCAGAGGATCTGGAGCGGCACGAGGGCCCACACGCCGCGGCCGCGCCTATGGACGATGAGTATCCACAGCGCCGCCGTCCAGGCCAAGGTGGAGAAGACATCCGGACGATCCACGAAGCGCTCCTGACCGACGAGGACCCCGAAGGCGAGGAGCGTGGCGCGCGCCCAGAGCGGCGCGCCCAGGCGGCCTGCCAGGAGGAACGCGAGAGCGAGTGCGCCAAGCACCATCATCTCGCGGAGGATGACAAGACTCCACGGGCCTGCATGATCGAAGAGGGTCGCCGCCACGACCTGGTAGATCCAGTAGCTGTACGCGTAGACGACGATGGACGGATGCTGGCCGAGCGTGAGCGAACGCGCCCGGCCGAAGTCGTCGAGGAGCAGCCGCCCCCACGAGATGTGAAAGCCCAGGTCCGGATCGGAGACCGGGGTCAGGGAAACGAGCAGCGCGGCCAGGAGCCAGAGTGCGGCTGCCGCCGCCGCGATGAGCGTGAGCGCGCGCGCGCCGATGTGGAAGATGCGTACCATGGGGACGTTCCGATTCCAGGGCCGGAGGATCATGCTAGAGGCCGCGCGCCGGACGCGCCAGCCCGAAGTTCAGGGCGGCGGGGCCGCGAGAATTCGCCCCAAGGCGCCCGCTATCTGGGCTGTCGCGCCCGCTCCTCCGTTGGATATGATCGGGGTTTCGAAGGTCCGGGTCTCACGAAAGGAGCAGCCATGAAATCCGCCCCTGCGATCCTCGCTGGACTTCTCTTCCTGACTATCGGCGCGCCCGCGAGCGCCTCCGACCGAAGGGACGTCGAGACGCCCGGGACATTTCTCAAGCCGGGCGATGCCGCTCCGGCACTCACCCTGCTCAGCAACGAGTGGAAGCCGGTCAGCTTGAGCGACTACCGGGGCAAGCAGAACGTCATCCTCGCCTTCTACGTTCTCGCCTTCACGGGCGGCTGAACGAAGGAGCTCCAGGCCTATCAGGCTGATAGTGCCAAGTTCGAAGCAAGCGACACGGTCGTTCTGGGGATCAGCATGGACAGCCCCGCCGCGAACGCCGCGTACGCGAAGCAGATCGGCGTGACCTTTCCCCTCCTGAGCGACATGAACAGAAAGGCGCTGACCGCCTACGGAATCCTGCGCAAGCGCGACGTCCAGGGGGTGGAATACGCGTTCGCAGAGCGCACGACGTTCATCGTGGACAAGAGCGGAATCATCCGGCACATCGAAGCGGGCGACGGCGCCGTGGACCCGAGTTCCGCGATCTCCGTGTGCACGATGCTGGGTTCCGAGAGGTCGAAGTAGTTCCTGACGGGATCGCCGGGTGGTATCCTCCTGCCCGGGAGGGGTGGACGGTGGAACGTCGGCAGTTCATCAAGACGAGCCTCGGAGCCGTTGCTGCGGCCACGCTCTCGCCGGCGCTCGACCCGCGTTTCCTCTTCGCTTCCGCCGACCCCCCGTCCCCTCTTCTGGCGTTCGCCCACGGACCGTCTCCGGCCGCCATCACGCGCGCAGCCATCGAGGCACTCGGCGGGATGAGCACGTTCGTCCGCCGCGGTGACCGTGTCGTCGTCAAGCCGAACATCGGCTGGGACCGCACGCCCGAACAGGCCGCCAACACCAATCCCGAGGTCGTCGCGGCGATCGTCGCACTCTGCCTCGAATCCGGCGCCAAGTCCGTGGTCGTCCTCGACAATCCGTGCAACGACCCCCGGCGCTGCTACGCGCGCTCCGGAATCGCCGCCGCGGTGAAGGAGGCCGGGGGGCGCATGGAGGTCTTCGAGGAAGACCGCACGAAGCTGGTCCCCATTGGAGGGGTGGCACTGAGAGATTGGCCGGTCCACCCGGCCTTCCTCGACGCCGACGTCAAGATCAACGTCCCGATCGCAAAACACCACGGGCTGGCGGGCGTCACGAACGGGATGAAGAACTGGCTCGGCGCGATCGGCGGCGCGCGCAACCGGCTGCACCAAGATCTCGATCGCTCGATCGTGGATCTCGCCGCCTTCTTCAGCCCGTCGCTCACGGTCGTGGACGGAGTGCGCATCCTGCTGCGGAGCGGCCCGCAGGGCGGACGCCTCGACGACGTCCGCAGGCTGGACACCGTCATCGCATCCGCGGATCCGGTCGCGGCCGAGGTGAGCGGTTTCGCCCTTCACGGACGCGCTCCGGAGAAGGCGCCCCACATCGCGATGGCATCCGATCGCGGGCTCGGACGCGCGCGCTGGAGCGCGGCCGAGGAGCGGCGTCTCGAGATCCCCGGGGGTTAGGTGCTCCGCCGCGCCCGCCTCGCCGTGCAACTCCTCTGCCTCGCCCTGTTCTTCTACCTGCTGGCTCGCACGGTGGGCATCGGTGAAGATCGCCTAGGACCGCCGGTCCGCATCTTCCTCGAGGTGGATCCGCTGATCGGCCTGACGACATGGCTCCGCACCGGCGCACTCCACGGGCTCATGTTCCTCTCGCTCGTGACGCTCGCGCTGACATTCATCCTCGGGCGCTCCTTCTGCGGATGGATCTGCCCGCTCGGGACTCTGAGCCAGATCAGCGTTCGGCTCCTTCGCAGGCGGCGCGAGGAACGGGCGGGGGACGCCTGGCGTCCGTCGCAGAGATGGAAGTTCGTCATCGCCGGGTTCGTGCTCGCCTCCGCCGCGGCGGGATCGCTGTGGACCGGGATCCTCGATCCGATCTCGCTTCTCATCCGGTCGCTCTCGGCCGGCTTCGCGCCCCCCGCCGAATGGGCCGTGCGCACGACCGCGCGCGCACTCGCGTCCACGCCCGCAGAGGGACTCACCGATCCGATCTACGTCTGGATCCGCGACCGGATCATGGCGCCGCACGCGCCGCGCTTCGAACAGGGGACGCTCCTCGCGGCGATCCTCATAGTCCTTCTCGCGCTCTCGTGGTGGAGGCGGCGTTTCTGGTGCCGCGTCCTCTGCCCTCTCGGTGGCTTGCTCGGCTTCGTCGCGAAGGGCGGCGCCCTGGCGCTCCGACAGGATGACGTTGCCTGCAATGAATGCGGGCTCTGCACGTTTCACTGCCAGGGCGCGGCCGATCCGGACAGAAGGGGCGGCTGGCGACCATCGGAGTGCTTCGTCTGCGGCAATTGCACGTCGAGCTGCGCGCGGGGCGGTCTCTCCTTCGGCTTTGCGCGGCCGCGGATGCTGGGCGGGTCGCGCGGGCCCGCGACG
>JAGVPR010000143.1 GCA_020052115.1 Candidatus Eiseniibacteriota bacterium | reverse complement strand
GTGCGCGGGCCGGGGCCACGCGCGCTCCGCCCTGAGGCGGATCGCCGACGCCGGCACCGGTGCTTCATTCGAACCGCTCCCGCGGATTCCGTGTGCGGGGTTGTGCACTCGTGTGCGCTTCCTGGTTTGGAGCCGCCCCGCGCCGCTGAGAATTCGTGCCCGGATGCCCGCCGCCCCAGGCGACTCGGCGGCACTCGGCACTTCAGAACCGTCCCGAGACCCAACCACGGTGACGACGAGCACGACCCGCTGGCCCCCCTGGCCGCCTTGCCGCAAAGCGATGTCCTATCCCTTCGATGCTCACGCTCGCGTGGACCTCGGCATGGACGTTCTCGGCGGCGGCGGGCGGTGTGATGCGGAGGTTCCTGCTGCGGCGGCGCTTCTCTCCTGGCGGCCACCCCTCGGGGTAGCCGCCAGGAGCAAACAACGTCTTGACCGGTCGTTCCAAGTCAATCCACTACCAGCATCTTCCTGGCGGAGCGGAAGCCGGCTGCCCGCAACTGATAGAAGTACACCCCGTTGGGCACGAGCCGGCCACCCCGGTCCCTGCAGTCCCAGGTGATCCGGTTATCCCCCATCACGGCATCCTGCTCGATTTTTCTCACCAAGCGCCCTGAGGCATTCACGATTTCGATCACGGTTCTTCCCGACCTCGAGAGCGAGTAGTGGATCGTCGTGCCAACACCTCTCCTCGAGGGGTTCGGCACGTTCGGCGCCAGATGGTTGCGCGCAACGCCGGCGCCGAGCGGCTCGGCGGACACGAGCCCGCACGCGTTGTAGCCGGGTACGCCGAAGCCGACCCGTCCGAACCTGGCCGCGTCAGCCGTTTGCACGCACACCGGCGTAGGCGACTCGTCGTCGCACCATTCCGCGAAGCCCGCGCGCGAGTCGACGTCGATGCTCAGCGAGGACCCGGCGTCAGCGTACACGTCCAGAATTCCGATGACCCTGTAGGGACCACACTGCGGCCCGCTCCAGGACAGCAGATCCCCCTCGTCGCAGCCAGGCCATCCCGCAGACATGTCCTCGGAAGGGCCGTCACACGGCGTCCAGCTCTGGAAGGTCACCGACCCGGCGCATACCAGACCGAACCGCGTCTGCGTCACCACGCCGACGCCTGCGGCCAGCACGTAGATGTCGTACCGCCCGGGCGCGGACGGGCCATCGACGACGATATCCCCGCACCCTGCGACATTCAGGCTGGCGCACGTGTTCCCAGGGTCATGCGGCCCTGCGAAGTGAAGAGCCCAAGTGCCACCGCTGTTGTCGGGCAAATCCGCAGGGCGGGTTGTGAACGTGTAGCAGTCGCTCCACTTCCCCAGCACGCCACAGGCTCTTCCCCTGGCCCGCCAGTTGTACGTGGTGGCCCACTCGAGACCGGAGACGGGGATGCTGGAAGGTTCCATCAAGTACGTGACGCCCGTGCCGCACGCCGGCCCGAGCTCGATTTCATAGGTGACAGCCCCCGGCACGTCCACCCAGTCAAGCACCAACGCCGTATCTTGGCACGCGGCACCAGGCGCTGGCGATACAGGACCGGGAGCTTCGAGATCTACCGGAACGGTGTCGAAGTACCTGCAATCGCTCCACGGGCCACCCACTTCGCAATCCCGGAAGGCCCTGACCCGCCAGTAGTACCTCGCACCAGGGTCAAGGCCAGGCACCGTCAGGCTGGACTCCACGACATCCGTGAGCGTTCCGGCCCCGCAGCTCGTCCCGATCTGCACCCGGTAGCTCACGGCTGCGCCCACGTTCATCCAGTCGAGCTCGACGGGAACGCTGACACACGTCGCTGCGTCCGCCGGCGACTGCAACGCAGGCGCGGACGGATTCGCCGGAGCGGTGTCGAAGTATCTGCAGTCGCTCCAGGGTCCACCGACATCGCAGGCTCGGATGGCCCTGACCCGCCAGTAGTAGCGGGTGTTGGGGTCAAGCGATTCCAATGTCGTATCAGAAGGCGCGACGTCGAAGATGCTGCCGGCCCCACAGCTCGTCCCGACCTGCAGTCGGTAGCCTACGGCCGCACCGACGCTGAGCCAGTCGAGACTCACAGGCATGCTGACGCATGTCGCCGCATCTGCCGGCGACTGCAGGGTCGGGGCGGGCGGGCTGTCCGGACCCGTCGTGAATTCCCGGCAGGGGCTCCAGTCTCCCATCACAACGCAGCCATTGAACGCCCTGACACGCCAGTAGTACGTCGTATTGGGATTCAGGGACAGGTGCGCCTCCGAGACAGCCGAGGTTTGGATGTCGCCGCTACCGCAAGCCGTGCCGACTTGCAGGTCGTATCCGTTGGCGCTGTACGGATCCGTCCAGTCCAAGGTCGCCTGCACCTCGACGCAAGTCGCCCCATCGCTCGGCGTGAGAAGAATCGGATAGTCAGGAATGGAGGGCATATGGATCGAGAAATCGCCATAGCTCCCATCTGCGCTCAGGATGCTCCCTCCGCTCGAACGCTGGCTCACGCGGATCCGCACGTAGTCATTCGCGATTCCACACGGAGGCGTCCACCCGTACGCTCCGTCGTCGTCCGTGCTGCCTATCGGATCCCAGATCACTCCGCGGTCGAGAGAGTAGTGAAGCTCGACGTGGTCGGCGGGCCTCCCGTTGTTGTCCCAGACGATCGTCGTTGACTCTCCACCAGTGACATAACCGTCGGCCCCGCATGAGTAGTACGTCTGATCACCGTCCAGGCTCACGAGCTTCACGTTGTATTCGCTTCCGCCTCCCGGCGCCGGCGCGTCGAGGTCGCCCCAGTCGAGCGCCTCGCCATGGCAACACGCCCACTCGATCACCCCGCCTGTATTCCAGGTGTTGTAGCAGGCAAACTCATCGGGGTCCGGCGACATGTCGTAACCGACCACAGCGACAGAATGCGGCTCAGTCGCGCCGGGATAGAAGTTCGTCGACCAGACGAACGGATAGCCGTCGTCGATCATGTCCTGTCCCGGGCCACAACGCCAATTGGCGGCATTTGCGTCGAGGGAGATGCCTCCGGAGAAGGCGTATCCACGTTCCGAATTGGCGTATCCCTCCATGCCAGGATAGACATCGGCGCGGTCCGTGCCGCCGTCGACACCCGTGTCCATCCAGTCGATCATGCGCGGTACCATGTTGGATACGTGACAGTCCAGCTCGTGCGTGACGGGATCATGCTCGCTGAAGTACTCGTACGTCATCTTGCCGTACGCAGATCGCTCGTCGTAGTAGTTCAACACCATGGAGCCGGAGGTCGGCGAACATCCCCCATGCCATGCATAGGGTGTGAAGTCCGTGTTGTATCCGGGGATGTATTGCGGCGACTTCGGCAGGACGGAGTCCGTGAGCCACTTCTCCGCGTCGTCCCGGTTAGCGGTCCTGGCGGCGGCCCTCAGCTCTTCGAAGTCCTGACCGCTATCGAGCGCTTTCCGCTCCAGATGCTCGCGGATCTGAGCCCTGGCCCGGCCCGACACGTCGTGGAGCTCCCGAGCGTCGTACCATCCCCAGGGTTCGTGGCCCTGAACGACGATTGACGAGATCCCGCTCGTGAACTCGTACGCGCGCTCCCAACTTCCGTTGATGATGACGCGTTCGAGCGCAACGGCGCTCGTCCCGAGCACCTGCGCCGCGATCTCCGCTGCCACCCATCCGGCGGAGTAGAAGTTCGAGACCCCGGCGCGTGTTCCCCTGAACGGTGGGGCGTCATATGTAGCCGTCACGGTAACGCTCCCGTACTTCTCGGACCCTGTCTTTCTCGGCGGCGCGACGGTGCCGTCCTTGACTTCCCCCTCCTCCCGCGCGTCGAGCCGTCTTGCGGACCGGTCCTCCTGCCAGCCCTTGGCAACGCTCGCATAATCGCCGAAGGCCCCACCGTCCAGCGTGAAATCGACGTCGTAGGCGTGAAGCTCCCCGTCCAGCCCATAGACGGGTGTGACCGATCCGAGCCTGACGCCCTCGCCCCACTGCCAGCGGGCACGGGCCATGGCCAGCCGGATCGCGAGATCCTCATGGATGTCCGGGACGGAGACCGGGCTGGGTTTCGGCGCCAGCAACGGCATGGGGCTTCCGCCGTTGATGAGGTCGTGCGTCACCTCTCCCAGGCCCCTCAGCTCGGCCCTTTCGTGCTCGAATCTGTCGGACGCGGATCCTCCCGAGCGCAACCCATCGGAGTCCGGTTCGACGGCGTCGTTGGGACTCGCGATCTCGACGGCGAGCGGCGAGGGAGGGAATGTCAGAATCAACGCCGCCGCCAGAACCACCGCCGCGAGGGCGCGCAGGGTTCTCGATGCATGCCGGCTCCTGCCTTTGGCCTCTTGTCTCATCACACGCCTCCTTCACCTGTGCGGGCGGTTCTCATCGTGACCTGCCAGGCGGCCCCTGCGGCAGTCGCTCGATCTCGAACACGCGACCGCCCCACGTCACCACGGGCAGCGGACAGAGACGCAGCGGAAACGGAAGCAGACAGGCAGATTGTCGCGTGTCCCGTTCCATTGCTGGGTCCCCTGTCGGGGGAGCCGTTGCGCCCCTCCATGGGTCCATGCGAATTCCGGCCGCGCAATGCGCACACGCGATCGGTCCGGCGTGCGCCGTCCGCTGCCGGGAGACCGGGCTTGTCGTAACCGACTGCGGCGTGGTAAAATGCGGACGAGAAACGGGTCACTCGCACTTGGGCGGAGCAAGAGATGACCTTGCGCGACGAGGAGCGCCAGCATGCCACATGTCTGCTTCTCGACGTCAGTTCCTCGAGCACGCCTCAGCCCGCATCGACCGAGAAGCTCTTCTCGCTGGTCTACGATGAACTCCGAGCTATCGCCGGCAAACTGATGCGCCGGGAGAGACCGGAACACACTCTTCAGCCGACGGCGCTGGTCCACGAAGCGTATCTGCGTCTCGTGGATGAGACGCGCATCCAATGGCAGGACAGGGCCCACTTCTTCGGCATCGCAGCCCGGGCGATGCGCCAGATCTTGGTGGAACACGCACGGAGTCGGAGCGCCGCCAAGCGGGGCGGGGGATGGAAGCGGATCACGCTCGACACGGACCTCCCGGGCGGACGGGACCCGCACCTCGAAGTGCTCGATCTCGATCAGGCCCTGGGCCGCCTCTCGGCGCTGGACGAAAGGGTGGCACGCGTCGTCGAGCTCAGGGTATTCGCCGGTATGACCATGCAAGAGATCGCGCATATCCTCGTTGTTTCCAAGCGAACGGTGGATAACGACTGGGCTTTCGCGAGTGCGTGGCTCGGCCGGGAGATGCAGGGGGAGAAGCCGTCGTGACGCCGGATCGGTTCGCGCGGCTGAAGGAGCTCTTCCTCACCGTTCCATGTCTGCCCGAGGCGGACCGCGGAGCCTATCTCGACGAGGCGTGCCAGGGCGATCCCGCTCTTCGCAGAGAGGTGGAATCCCTCCTCGATCGACCCGACCGGGCTCCGGACGTGATGCGGACCGGTGGAATGGCCTCGATACTGGAGAGCCGCTTTGGCGCGGCGGCGCCGGTGGGCGAGCGGAGGCCGCTTCCGGGAAGGATCGGCCCCTATGCGGTCCGCGGCATCTTGGGCGAGGGGGGAATGGGGGTTGTCTACCGGGCGGAGCAGATGGAGCCGATTCGCCGAGAGGTGGCCCTCAAGCTGATCAAGCGGGGGATGGACACCGATCGGGTGGTGGCGCGGTTCGAAGCGGAGAGACAGACCCTCGCCCGCATGGACCACCCGTCCATCGCCAAGGTGCTCGACGCAGGGGCCGATGAGCACGGACAACCGTACTTCGTGATGGAGTTGGTGCGCGGCCTTCCGCTCACCGAATACTGTGAGAACAGAGATCTCGCTACCCGGCAGCGGCTCGACCTCTTCCGGACGGTCTGCCGAGCCGTGCAGCACGCCCATGGGAAGGGGATTGTCCACCGGGACCTCAAACCTTCCAACATACTCGTCACCGAGCAGGACGGACTGCCCCTTCCCAAGATCATCGATTGGGGAATCGCCAAGGCCACCCAGGAATCGTCCGCCGAGAAGACCGCCCTCACCCAGGAAGGGCAACTTGTGGGGACCCTGGACTACATGAGTCCGGAACAGGCCGGGGGCGATCGGCAACCGCTGGACCTGCGGACCGACGTCTACTCACTCGGCGTCATCCTCTATGAGCTCCTCACGGGAGACCTCCCGTTCGACACCCGGGAACGACCCGTCATGGAGGCGGCGCGCGTTATCCTGGAAGAGCCGCCGAGGTCATTCAGGCAGACGGGATTGCGCCCGCGGCAGATCAACCGGGACATCGAGACGATCCTCTTCAAAGCGCTCGAGAAGGAGAGAGATCGCCGGTACTCCAGCGCGGGCGCCCTCGCCGACGACATCGATCGGTTCCTGTCGTCCCGCCCGATCCTCGCCCGCCCTCCGAGCACGGCATACCAGCTAAAGAAGTTGGTGGCCCGGCACAAAGCGCCCTTCGCGTTCCTGGCGGCGTTGTTCGTCCTCCTGACCGCTTCCAGCGTCACCATGTCCCTCATGTACGAGGGTCAGCGGCGGGAGCGACTGCGGGCGGAGAAGGAGGCGCGCAAGGCGGAGAGAATCAACGAGTTCCTGCAAGAGATGCTCGCCTCCGCGGATCCCAGGACGCACGGAAGGGATGTGACCGTGAAGGACGTCGTCGACGCGGCCGGGGCCGGGATCGACAGCAGCCTGGCAGAGGAACCGGAGGTGCAGGCGGCGGTGCGGCAGACGCTGGCGGTCGTCTACATGGCCATCGATGAATGCGATGCCGCCGAGAAGCAGCTCGACTCCGCTCTCGTCACTCTACGAAGAACGCTTGGCGAGGAACACAACGAGGTGGCATCGGTGATGGACAACCAATCCTTCCTACACTGGCGAAGGGGCGAATACGCGAGGGCGGAAAGCCTATCCCGCATCGCTCTTGCCATCCACGAGGAATCGGGCGATGTCGAGGGCATTCTGGTCAGCATGAACAATCTCGGTTCCTTTGTCTGTCTGCAGAACCGGCCCTCCGAGGCGGGGCCGATTCTGGAAGAAACGGTCAGACGAAGAAGGGAGTTCTCGGGGGAGACGAACCCGGAGCTGGCGATCAACTTGAACCAGCTCGCCTGGTTCTACTTCACCCAGGGGCGATACGAGGATTGCGAGCGCCTTGTCAAGGAATCGCTGGCGATCCGAAGGGGGCTCTACCCGGATGGCCCGAACGCGGGTGTCGCCCAGAGCCTACAGAACCTGGGTGTGCTGTTGAGGGTCCAGGGCGAGTACGACGAAGCGGAACCCCTGCTGCGCGAATCGGCGGAGATGAATGAGGAGCTGTTCGGGGAGGAGCACGTAGGAACGGCGAGCGCCAGGGGCAGCTATGCCGAATTCCTGGAGGCGATCGGGATTCTCGGGGAGGCCGAGACGTTGCACCGCGGAGTCCTCTCCACGAGCAGGAAGATTCTGGGTGAGCAGCATCCGCAAGTCATCGGAGCCCTCCTCTGTCTGAACCGCGTCCTGGCGGCTCAGGGCCAGTACGCGGAGGCCGAGGCGGGTAACGACGAAGCGCTCCGGCTGGCGCAGAGGGCTTACGGAGAGAAGCACGACCACATCGCAGTGGCTTTGGGGAACCGTGCCGCTTTCCTCCAGATGCGCGGCAGGCATGCCGAGGCGGAATCGACCTTTCACCGGGCCCTCGACATGCTTCGCACGTTGCATGGAGAGGAACACATCACCGTCGCCAACGCCCTTCATGACCTGGCGCTGCTTCACATCGAATGCAGGCGATGGGCGGAGGCCGAGGGGCTCTGCCGCGAAGCGCTGGCCCTGCGCCTGAAGTGGCTCCGTGACTGGCATCCGGCCGTCGCGGCGACGAAGCGCTCCCTCGCCTCCATCCTGGTGGCCGAGGGGCGCCCGGGCGGGGCAGATTCCTTGCTCCGGGAGTCTCTGAAGGAGATGCGCGCGGTCCTTCCGCCGGATCACTGGGAGATCATGCTGACCCTCAACGAACTCGGCCTATGCCTGGCCGCCCAAGGGAGGAAGGAAGAGGCAGTCGCCTGCCTGGATGAAAGCTGCCACGATCTTCTTTCCCCGCCGGATCACCCGCTCATCGCCACGCGGGATGCCCTGGAACGTACGGCGAAGCAGCGCGAGGCCTGGGGTGAGAAGGCAGTCGCGGCGGAGTATCGCTCCGCGCTTCGCCGGCTGCCCGGGCGGCCCGGACAATCTGTCCCTCCCGAAAACTCGAACGCGCGGTCGTTGCGGCGAATCACCTCGACCGAGTCGCCCCGTCGGCTGGTGAGGCACAGGGGAAAGTGATTGGCTGGCCGCGTGCGAAGAGCTGATGTTGCCTCTCGCGGCTTGGGGCCTCATTCTGGGGCCAGGATCTCCATCTGCATCGAGAGACGGGATCTGAAGAAGTCGCGTAGAGAGACAACCGGGATTCGTAGATGTGTTGGCATCCGAAGAGCCCACACCGCTGAAGACTTCGGAGCCATCCGGTGCGACAGATGACACGGACCGGAGGAACTGCGCCTGCTGGAACTCGTCAGTCAGAGGCGCTTGAGGTTTTCGGGATGGACAGGCTTGACAGCCGGATGATCCATCGATACGATATGCGTAGCACGAAGGCCTTATCGATGGAGGATCCATGGCTGCCGTAACGGTTTCACCCAAGTTCCAGGTGGTGATCCCGAAGGAGATCCGCAAGAAGCTCGGCCTGTTGCCGGGACAGAGGATTCAGCTCGTGGTTTACGGCGACCGTATCGAACTCATCCCGGTGAGACCGATCAAGCGCATGCGTGGCTTTCTCAAGGGCATCGACACCCGAGTTCCGCGGGAGGATGACCGCGAATGAACGTGGTCGACTCCAGCGCTTGGCTCGAGTACTTCGCGAATGGCCCGAACGCAGGGTTCTTTGCTCCGGCCATCGAGAAGACGTCCGAACTCCTCGTCCCGTCTCTGGCCCTCTATGAAGTATTCAAGCGCGTCCTCCAGCAGCGCGATGAGGGGGCCGCGTTACAGGCGATAGCTGTCATGCAACAGGGCACCGTGATCGATCTGGATGCGCCACTGGCACTCGCTGCCGCTCGACTCAGCACCGAGCAACATCTGCCGATGGCGGACAGCGTCATTCTGGCAACCGCGCGGGCCCAAGCCGCGGTTCTGTGGACACAGGACGCCGACTTCAAGGGCAGGCCAGGAGTCGAGTATCGGAAACAGAGGCGTAGTGGAGGCGTGGGCTAACCTGCATTCACCGGCCGGGGCGGGCCTCGAGCGCCCCGGATAGGGCGAAGCATGTCTGGGGCCGCCTCTGCGGCGGCCCGGCCCGCTGATTACGCCGGCTTCGGACGGAGGTGACTGCGTGGCGACGCCTCGAGAAGCCCCCTACGTGTGGGTGACCTGGATCACGAAGCTCCTCTCCGCGGACTCGCACTGCCTTTGGGCCGCGTGGTTCCGCGCGCACAACCAGTACGAGAAGATCCCCAGCGATTTCGACCAGGCCCGCTACTCATCCGAGCACGGGGCGATGGTGCAGGAGTGCGCCGACGCCCTCACGGCGGAAGGGCGGGGAGTCTACATCGAGGACCAGAATGCGTTCCGCCTCGAGGGGAAGAACGGCGCAACGCTCGGCGGCAAGCCGGGCATCGTGGCGATCTCGCGCGAAGGCGGCCTCAAGGTCATTGACTGCAAGACCGGGAAGCCTCGCTCATCCGATCAGTTTCAGGTTCTCGTTTACATGCTGGTTCTGCCGCACACCCATTTCGCGTGCAAAGAGCGCACGCCGGAAGGGGAACTTCGCTACCGGAGCGGCCAGGTCCTCTCGATCCCCGCCGCGAAGATTGACGACAAGGTCCGCAAGCAGTTTCGCGACATGATGGAGCGGGTCTCCGGCGATCCGCCCGCGCGAAAGGTGCCGAGCCCCGGCGAGTGCCGTTACTGCGACATCCCGAAGTCAGAATGCCCCGAGCGTGTCGAGGCGGCGGCGCCGCCGACGCGCGCCGGGCACGACCTGTTCTGAGGACGCGAGGCACGGCTCACCGCTCGAGGTGGGTCTCGATCCTGCGATTCGACCCGCTCCCGCGTTCGCGCTTGAGGGCGAAGACCGCCGCCGCTTAGAATCCCGCTTGTCCGCCTCGTCAGCCGTTCCCTCTCGCATGCACATCAGGCCTCTGGATTCGAAGGAGGACCTGTCGCATGCGTGCTCATCCACGGTACTTTCTGCAAGCCGCACTCGCTGTTCCCTTCGCCGTCTCGACCTCGGTGGCCGCGGGTGTGGACTGCATTGACTACGCGGCCTACATGCATCGCCTCGGGAGCGCCGACACGCCGGGCTACGCATCCGGCGTCGCCGCGGCCGGGCGGTTCGCGTACGTCGCCGACGGCCCGGCGGGCGTTCAGGTGATTGATGTCTCCTCGCCGTCTGCGCCGGTCATCGTGGGGAGCCTCGAGACCCCCGGCGAGGCGCGGGCCGTCGCCGTCTCGGGCAGCGGCCTCTTCATTGCATGCGCCGGCGCCGGGCTCGTTGTCGCGGACCTGTCGAGCCCCGTTTCGCCTGTGGCCGTAGCCTGCGTGGATTTGGCCGGAGAAGCCTGCGATGTCGCGGTCTCGGGCACACTCGCCCTCGTGGCGGTGGGGGATTCCGGCCTGGCCGTTCTGGATGTGACGAACACGGGCGCCCCGTTCGTGGCCGCGACACTGCTCACCCCCGCCGGCGCGCAGGGCGTGGCGGTCCAGGGCGCGTACGCTTACGCGGCATGCGGCCGCGCGGGACTCCTCGTGATAGACATCTCGCATCCGAAGTCGCCGGTTGTCGTGGGAGTCGCCGCCGCCGGGAGCGATGCGGCCGGCGTGGCGCCGGCGGGCTCGATCGTCTGCCTCACGGACAGGCTCGCGGGACTCGTTCTGGTCAACATCGGCGAGCCTGGGTCGCCGTTCGTCATGGGTCGTGTCGAGACGCCGGGCACGCGGGTGACGGCTGACGGCGAGTGCGCATTCGTCGCCGGGCTGGGCGCGGGGCTTTTCGTCATCAACATCTCGAACCCGGAGCACGCAAAGCTCATCGGGCGCGCCGAAACGCCCGATACGGCCGAAGGCGTCGCGATCGCCGGCGCCTACGCTTACGTCGCCGATGGCCGGGCGGGGCTTCATGTGATCGCTATCTCGAACCCTGCGTCTCCCGCGACACTGGGCGGGGCCGCCACTTCGTGCGAGGCGCGCGGCGTGGCGTTCTCCGGCGGCCTCGCCTTCGTCGCGGAGGGCACGTGCGGCCTTGCGGTGATGGACATCTCATGTCCGTCCGCGGCGGCCGCCGTGGGGCGTGTGGACACGCCGGGCACCGCCGAGGACGTTGTCGTCTCGGGCCGCTGCGCTTACGCGGCCGATGGAAGCGCCGGGCTTCAGGTGATTGATGTCTCGAATCCCGAAGCGCCGGAGATCGTGGGCGGCGTCTGCGCCGGGGGCTACGCGGAGGGCGTGGCCGTCGCCGGAGGCATCGCGTACCTGGTGGACGGCTCGCACTTGCGGGTCATTGATGTCTCGGATGCGGCCGCGCCGCATGTCGTGGGGGCCGTCGCCATGCCAGGCCGGGCCCGTGCGGTGGCGGTTTCCGGGGTGTACGCCTGCGTTGCCGCGTCATCCTCGGGCCTCGTGGTGGTGGATGTCTCCCGCCCCGCATCGCCCGCGATCGTGGGGACAGTCGAGACGCCGGACCTCGCGGTCGGCCTGGCTGTGGCCGGCATGCGCGCTTTCGTCGCGGCGCACGCTTCCGGGTTCCATGTCGTGGATTTCTCGGATCCCGCATCGCCGGAACTCGCGGGGAATGTGCCAACCGCCGGTGCCGCGTGCGATGTCTCGATCGCAGACGGAACCGCCTATGTCGCGTGCGGAGACGCCGGCGTGGAGGTGATGGACCTGTCGGAGCCGGGGGCGCCCGTGATGATCGGCGCCGTTTCCACTCCGGGCCGCGCGTGGTGCGCGGCGGCCGGCGACGTCCTCTGTGTCGCCGACGGCTCGGCCGGACTCACGATGCTGCCGGCGCAGTGCGGGGTCGTGGGGGCTTCGCCGATCGCAATCCGCGGCGCGATGGGCACGGACCTCGACGGCAGCCGCCCCAGTCCCTTCGGGCCCGGCGGGACGGTGATCTCGTTCAGGGTTCGACGCGATGGCCGCGCGACGGTCCGGATCTTCGATGTGTCGGGCCGGCCGGTGCGACTTCTCCTGGATCGCGTGCTCGAAGCGGGAGAACACCTGGCAACATGGGATGGGTGTGATGATCGAGGAAGGGCCGTGGCGGCAGGCGTCTATTTCTGCCGGCTCCGCACGGCTCACGGCGCGGCCTCACGCCGGCTCTTGAAGAGCCGATGAGCCCGCCGGCCCGAGGTGATCGGGAGACCCGCGCTCCCTAGTCTCCCGGGAGGAAAACCACCTTGCCGCACTCGCCCTTCTCCATCAGCTCGGCCGCCTTGCTGAAATCCGCCAGCGGGAGTTGATGCGTCACGACGGCCGCGAGGTCGAGGCGTCCCGTGCGGATGAGGGCCGCGGATTTCTGCCACGTTTCGAAGATGCGCCGCCCGTAGATTCCATAGAGTCGCGCCTTCTTGAAGACGACCTGGCGCGTGAGGTCGAGCGGAACATCCTTGTCGAACACGCCGAGCAGCGAAACGCGCCCGCCGAGCGCCAGCGCCTGAAGGCCGTCGCGAAGCGCCTGCGCATTGCCCGACATCTCGAGGATGACTTCGGCGCCGGCGCCGCCCGTCGCGCCCATCACCTCGCGCACGACATCCTGGCGGCGGGGGTTGACGACGACGTCCGCACCCAGGCGCTTGGCCAGGTCGAGCCGGTAATCAATGACGTCGGTGGCGATGATGGGAGAGGCCCCCGACACGCGCGCGACGGCCACCGCGAGCAGGCCCACGGGGCCGCAGCC
>JAGVPR010000169.1 GCA_020052115.1 Candidatus Eiseniibacteriota bacterium | reverse complement strand
GGGGAGCGCGCGGCGGCTGAGCGGGTCTCGACGGACGAGTCAGCGCGCCTCCGTCTCGAGGAGGAGCGCGAAGCGCGCGAGAAGATCGCGGCGGTTGAAGAGGAGATACGGTCGCTCTCGGCGAACCTCGAATCGCTCCACCGCGACCGGAGCGTGCGCGAGGAGAGCCGCCGGGCGCTCCGCGAGACGTACGAGGCGGAGGAGACGGAGATCGCCGACCGCGAGCGCGCGCTCAAGATCGTGCGCGCCGAGCTCTCGTCATGCCTTGAAAATCTCCACGGCAGGGAGATCCAGGCCACCGAGATCCGCGGCGAACTCGAGAATCTCCAGGGCCGAGTGCGTGACGAATACGACATCGTCTTCGACGAGGCATTCGTCCCGCCCGCGCCGCCTCCGGTTCGCGGCGCCGAGGCTGCGGAAGGGGAGGACGCCGCGCCGGCGACCCTGGCGCGCGAGGAGAGGCTCCGCTGGCTTCGTGAGCAGCTGAGCGGTCTCGGTCCGGTGAACCTCCTCGCGATCGAGGATTTCGATGAGAAGAAGCAGCGGCTCGAATTCCTGACGTCGCAGCGGGATGACCTCACGAAGGCGAAGGACTCGCTCCGCGAAGCGATCCTCAAGATCAACCGCACCGCGCGAGCGATGTTCCAGGAGACTTTCGCGTTCATCCAGGAGAACTTCGCGAAGACCTTCTCGACGCTCTTCGAAGGGGGCGTGGCCGAGATACAGCTCGTGGGCGACGACGCGCTCGAGGCGGAGATCGAGATCGTGGCGCGGCCGCGCGGCAAGAAGCTCGAGAGCATCAAGCTCATGTCGAGCGGCGAGCGGGCGCTCACGGCCATCGCGCTGCTGTTCGCGATCTACCTGGTCAAGCCGAGCCCGTTCTGCATCCTCGACGAAGTGGATGCCCCTCTGGACGACGCCAACATAGACCGGTTCGTGCGGATGCTGAAGCAGTTCAGCCAGCAGACGCAGTTCATCGTGATCACGCACAACAAGAAGACGATGGAGGCGGCCGACTGCCTCTACGGGATCACGATGCAGGAGCCGGGGGTGAGCCGGGTGGTGTCCGTGAAGCTCGACGGGCACGCCGGTGGAAACGGCAACGGGAACGGCAGCGCGGCGGAGACGATCACGTCGGAGGTGGACGCGGCGGTGTAGGGCCGGCCCTGTCCGGCCCCTTCCTACAGATAGGCTTTCAACCCCTCTTCGAGCGTCTTCAGCCGGATCGCGAACGTCTCCTCCATCGGACGCGCATCCACCAGATTCTCCTGCCGGATGAAATCAATCGCCGCCGGCGAGAGCGGGGGATTCGGAAGAAGCCGCAGCACGCTCGCCACCGCTTTCATCATCCAGACCGGGTGATGCACGAGCGGTCTCCGAAAACCGAGTACACGCAGCATCGTGCGGATGATCTCGTTCATGGAGAGGATCTCCGGGCCGCCGGCCTCGAAGATCCGGCCTTCGGCGTCCGCGCGACCGGCCGCTGCCGCGACGACATCCGCGAGATCGCCGATGTAGATGGGCTGCACGCGCTCTTCGCCGCCGCCGATGACCGGCACGAAGGGGAGCCGGCGTGCGAACGTCACGAAGCGGTTGAGGCTGCGATCGCCCGGGCCGTAGACCCATGAAGGGCGGAAGATCGTCCACGGCATCCCGCTCGCGCGAAGCGCCTCTTCGGCGCGGTGCTTGGCGCGAAACCACGGTTCCCGCCGGTCGGGCCGGACACCAGCGCCCGAGAGATAGACGAAGCGGCTCACTCCGGCGCGCTTTGCCGCGCCGATGGCGTTCGCCGTGCCTTCGCCGTCGAAGCGCTCGTACGTGTATCCCTTGCGAGGGTTCTCGATCGGATGGCCGGGGAACTGGACGGCGTGGACCACCGCGTCGCAACCCGCGAGCGGGTTCGCCAGCGACGCCGGATCCAGCACATCGCCGCGCACGCTTTCCAAGCGAGGCGATTGAGGGAAGCCCGCCGCGCGGCCGGCGCGCGAGAGGATGCGCACGGAGTGCCCGCGTTCGAGAAGTACTGCCGCCGCCGCCCGGCCGATGAACCCGGTGCCTCCGTTGACGAGAACGCGCACGAGTTTCGCTCCCGGCTAGGCGCGGTCTTCGGGGAAGCGCCTGATGATGACCCTCGCCTCTTTGAGCAGGCGCAGCGCGGTCTCCGCGAGCGGGTAGTCGGCGCCGTAGACGACCTCGCGGATCCCCGAATTGATGATCATCTTCGTGCAGAGCAGGCACGGAGAGAATGTCGTGTACAGCACGGTGTCGCGAACGCTGGTGCCGTGATAGGCGGCCTGCGTGATCGCGTTTTCCTCGGCGTGCGAGCAGAGGCACTCCTCGAGCGAGGTGCCGGAGGCGGCGAGGTTCGCGCAGCGCGGACAGCCGCCCTCGTTGCAATTCGTCGCGCCGCGCGGAGTGCCGTTGTACCCGGTCGCGATGATGCGGCGGTCCTTGACGATGACCGCGGCCACTTGGCGCTTGAGGCAGTTCGACCGCGTCGCGACGACCTGGGCGATGCTGAGGAAGTACTCGTCCCACGAGGGACGCTCGAAGGTGCGCAGCAGCTCGCTCGCCGCGCGCTCCACCATCGCCGCCGTCCACTCGCCGCCCCCAGCAGCCTGGGGCGCGCCCAGCTCGCGGAAGTCGGCCCTTTCGGAGAGCCGCGCGAATGCGCGCGGGGCCAGATGCGCGTCAACCAC